>DATCWO010000132.1:0-2042 GCA_036566325.1 Burkholderiales bacterium
TTGAAGACATTTACATTAACTCCCCGTGACCGCCTATTCGCCCTTGACGGACTTGGGCTGTTTCTTCTTGAACATTTCGAGCATGCGCTGGGTCACCAGAAAGCCGCCGAATACGTTCACCGCGGCCAGCGCAACCGCCACTGCGCCGATTACCGCACCGAAATCCATCTGCTCGGGGCCGGCCGCGAGAATCGCGCCGACGATGATCACCGAGGAAATGGCGTTGGTCACGCTCATGAGCGGCGTGTGCAGCGCGGGCGTGACGTTCCAGACGACGTGATAGCCGACGAACACGGCGAGCACGAACACCGTCAGGTTGATGATGGTGGGATCGATTTCCATGACTAACCTTTCTTCACGGCAGCACCGTCGATGCAGACGAGCGAGCCGGCGATGATTTCGTCTTCGCGATCGAGGTTCAACTGACCGGTCTTCGGATCGACGAGCAGGTTAATGAAATTGAGCAGGTTGCGCGCGTAGAGCGCGCTGGCATCGGCCGCCAGCATCGCGGGCAGGTTGGTCCAGCCCACCAGCTTGACGCCGTGCTTAACGACGACCTGGTCCTTTTCCGACAGCGGGCAGTTGCCACCCTGCTCGACAGCGAGGTCGACGATGATGGAACCCGGCTTCATCGCCTTCACTGTTTCCTCGGGAATCAACACCGGCGCGGGACGGCCGGGGATCAACGCGGTGGTGATGATGATGTCGGCGTTCCTGGCGCGCTCGTGGACGAGTTCGCCCTGACGACGTTTGTAGTCGTCGCTCATTTCGCGCGCATAACCGCCGGCGCTCTTCTGCGCTTCGCGTTCTTCGTCGGACAACGGCACTTCGACGAATTTCGCGCCGAGCGATTCGGCCTGTTCCTTCGTCTCCGGACGCACGTCGAAGGCTTCGATCACGGAGCCCAGACGCTTCGCCGTAGCGATCGCCTGCAGGCCCGCGACGCCGACACCCATGATCAGCACGCGAGCGGCTTTCACCGTACCGGCTGCAGTCATCAGCATAGGCATGAAGCGACCATACTCATCCGCGGCGGTAATGACGGCTTTGTAGCCGGCGATGTTGGCTTGCGAGGACAGCACGTCCATCGCCTGCGCGCGCGAGATGCGCGGCAGCCATTCCATCGCGAAACCGGTGATGCCCTTGGCTGCCATCGCTTCGATGCCTGCTGCATCGTAGGGATTGAGCAAGCCGATGACGATGGTGCCCGATTTCATTTGCGCGATTTCGTCAGCCTGCAACGCGCGCACCTTTAAAACGATGTCCGATTGGCCGAATACTTCGGCCGCCGAGCCGACAATCGTCGCGCCGGCTGCGGCATAGTCCGCATCCGGAACCGAGGCGGTTGCACCTGCGCCCGACTGTACGAGCACTTGGTGATGACCCCCTGCGACAAGCTTCTTGACGGTCTCAGGGGTCGCTGCGACGCGCGTTTCGCCCGCGCGAGTTTCAGCGGGTATCCCGATCTGCATGGATGCTCCCCTTGGTTTGATGTTGACGCACCTCGGCCGCGGTTTTTTTACTGCGCGGAACGAAGCGAAACCCAGAAAGGTCCGAAAAACGCCCTAAGCTAGCGAGAATACGTAGCGAATGAGCGAGGGTTCGACCGAAAACTGCGGAACGGGCATCCCCCGCGACGGAGTTCGACGAAGCGCCTGGGACGGCCTTCCAAAAACTGCGGGATCATACCGCAGTCAATATCAATTTGACTACGTACCGTTACTAATAGCCCCATAACCGGCCGCATCCGCCGCCATCAAGGCAAACTGACATATATACGTACGAGCACTCACGCCGATAGGAGTCGCGGCAGGAGCGTCTGACGCTCAACGCGAGTTTTTGAGCTTTTCCAGCCACCGCGACCGTCAAGAAATCGGCGCCGCGTCCGATACTTGTGCAGGGGCCGTCCCTTTGCAACCGACCTCCGCATACCGCCTTGCAGCGACATAAAGAAGCACGACACAACATCCTGTTCAGCCTAATAGGGGCGGCCCGCAATGCGCTGGTCGCCTGCTGCCTGTTCGCCCTGATTGCCCCGGCCG
>DATCWO010000291.1:0-12441 GCA_036566325.1 Burkholderiales bacterium
GTGGTGGCGCAGGGGCGTCTCGGGCCGGACGGCATGTTCCGCGCCACGGAAGTGCTGGCCAAACACGACGAGAACTACATGCCGCCGGATGCCGCGCATGCCATCGAACAGGCGCAGAAGGCGCAGAGCACCGTAAGCGGCGCTAATTAGGTTTTTCCAAAACAATGATTCCGGAACTCGGTCATTTCGCATTGATCCTGGCGCTGTTGCTGGCGCTCACGCAGGGCATTCTGCCGCTGGTCGGCGCCGCGCGCGGCATGCGTTCGTGGATGAACATCGCGCGGCCCGCCGCGCAAGCACAGTTCGCGTTGGTTGCGCTGGCATTCGGCTGCCTGGCCTGGTCATTCGCGAATAACGATTTCTCCGTGCTCAACGTCGCGAGCAATTCGAACTCGCAATTGCCGCTGCCTTATCGCATCGCCGCGAGCTGGGGTTCGCATGAAGGTTCGCTGCTGTTGTGGGTGTTCATGCTGACCATGTGGACCTGCGCGGTGTCGCTGTTTTCGCGTCACCTGCCGCTGGAGATGATCTCGCGCGTCATCGGCGTGATGGGGCTGGTGAGCGTCGGTTTTCTGTTGTTCCTGCTGCTGACGTCCAACCCATTCGAGCGCCTGCTGCCCGCCGCGGTCGACGGGCGCGATCTCAACCCGCTGCTGCAGGATCCGGGCATGGTGATCCATCCGCCCATGCTGTACATGGGCTACGTCGGTTTTTCAGTGGCGTTCGCATTCGCCATCGCGGCATTGCTGAGCGGCAAACTCGACGCGACCTGGGCGCGCTGGTCACGCCCCTGGACCACGCTGGCGTGGTGTTTTCTCACCGTCGGCATCGCCCTCGGTAGCTGGTGGGCGTATTACGAACTGGGCTGGGGTGGCTGGTGGTTCTGGGATCCGGTGGAGAACGCCTCGTTCATGCCCTGGCTGGTCGGCACCGCGCTGATCCACTCGCTCGCCGCAACGGAAAAGCGCGGCAGTTTCAAAAGCTGGACCGTGCTGCTTGCGATCGTCGCTTTCTCGCTCAGTCTGCTCGGCACCTTCCTCGTGCGTTCGGGCGTGCTGACTTCCGTGCACGCGTTTGCGACGGACCCGGCGCGCGGCGTGTTCATCCTCGCGTTTCTTGTCATCGTGATCGGTTCATCGCTGGCGTTGTTCGCGTGGCGCTCGCCCAAGGTCGGGTTGGGCGGCAAGTTCGATATGGTGTCGCGCGAATCCACCCTGTTGATGAACAACGTGCTGCTGATCGTCGCCGCCGGCACGGTATTGCTCGGCACGCTTTATCCGCTGTTTCTGGATGCGCTCGGTCTCGGCAAGATTTCCGTCGGCCCGCCGTATTTCGAAGCGGTGTTCGTGCCGCTGATGACACCGGTGGTATTTCTCATGGGCATCGGCCCGCTCGCGCGCTGGAAGCACGCGAGCATCCCCGAACTCGCCGTGCGGCTGCGCTGGGCCATGGTGGTGAGTATCGCGACCGCGCTGTTGGCGCCGCTTGCCGGGGGCAACTGGACGCCGATGTCGGCATTCGGTTTTCTGCTCGCGTTCTGGATTTTTGCCACCTCGTTCGTCAGCCTGAAAGAGCGCATTCGCAACTTCAAGGGCGGTCTGTTCGCGCGTCTCGCGGCGCAGCCCCGTTCCTATTACGGCATGCTGCTCGCGCATCTGGGCATCGCGGTATTCATCGTCGGCGTAACCACGGTGAAGAGTTTCGAAATCGAGCGCGACGTGCGCATGGATGTCGGCGATACCGTCAGCGCGGGATCGTATGTGTTCCGCTTCGACGGTGTGCGCGATCTGCAGGGGCCGAATTACACCGGCGCCGAGGGCATCGTCGATGTCAGTCGCAACGGCAAGTCTATCGAAGTGCTGCATCCGCAAAAGCGGCTTTATACCGTGCAGCAGATGCCCATGACGGAAGCGGCGATCGATTCTGGCGTGTTCGGCGATTTGTATGTTTCGCTGGGTGAGCCGGTCGGCGATGGCGCCTGGGCCGTGCGTGTGTATCGCAAACCATTCGTCACCTGGATCTGGGGCGGCTGCGTGTTGATGGCGCTGGGTGGATTCGTTGCCCTGTCCGATCGCCGCTATCGCGTGCGCGTGCGGCGCGACGATTCCGTCGTGCTCGAAGCCACCGCGTAGGACGCCCCGCATGCGCTATCTGCTTCCTCTCGGTGTATTCATCGTCGTCGCGGGCTTCCTGTTCTACGGCCTCAATCTCAACCCGCGCGAAGTGCCCAGTCCGCTGGTCGGCAAGCCGGCGCCGTCGTTTCAACTCGCGCGTCTGGATGCGCCGGCGGAGAAATTCACGCCCCAGGAAATGGCCGGCAAGGTGTGGCTGCTCAATGTGTGGGCGTCATGGTGCGTCTCCTGTCGCGCGGAGCATCCGGTGCTGGTCGAATTGGCTAAGCAGCAGATCGTTCCGGTCGTCGGCCTCAATTACAAGGATCAGCCGGACGATGCGAAAAAATGGCTGCAGCACTTCGGCGATCCGTATCTATTGTCGATCTCCGATATCGAGGGTCGCGTCGGCATCGACTTCGGCGTCTACGGCGTGCCTGAAACCTTTGTCATCGATCAGAAGGGCATCATCCGTTACAAGCACATCGGACCGGTAACTGCGGATTCGCTGAAGGAAAAAATTCTGCCGCTGGTGGAAAGGCTGGCGCGCGGATGAAGACGCTGCTGGTGCTGCTGATGTTGTGCATCTCCGCCATGGCGATGGCGAATACGGCGCAGCCGTCGGCCGAAGAAGTGCGTCTGGGCAAGATCGCGGCGGAACTGCGCTGCCTGGTCTGCCAGAACCAGAGCATTGCCGATTCGCATGCCGATCTCGCCGTGGATTTGCGGCGTGAAATCGGCGAACAGATCGCCGCCGGTCGCAGCGACCGGCAGATCATTGACTACATGGTCGATCGCTACGGTGAGTTCGTGCTGTATCGCCCGCCGTTCAAGATCACGACCTTGCTGCTGTGGCTGGGGCCGGCGTTGCTGCTGATCGTCGGTGTGTTTGCCTTGCGCCGCAATTTGAAGACGAGGCGCGCGCTGGTGATCGACGCCCCGCTGGACGACGAAGAGCGTCGCCGTGCCGCGGCATTGCTGGCAACACCTGAAGAGCGGGACGCGTCGTGACTTCGTTCTACATCATCGCGGCGTTACTGACGCTGGTCGCCGTTGCCTGGCTGCTGATGCCGTTGTTGCGCACGCGCTCCGCCGCGCAGCCGCAACGCGACGTCACCAACCTGGCCATTTTCAAGGATCAGCTGGCCGAGCTCGACGCCGATGTGCGCGCCGGCACCTTGTCGCCTGACCAGTACGGCCAAGCGAAGATCGACCTCGAACGCCGCGTCTTGGAAGAAATCGAAACCGGCAAAGCCGTCGAGCACGATCGATCGAAGCCCGCCCTGGCGCGCGTCACCGCCATCGTGCTCGCGCTGGCCGTGCCGGTCGGCGCGGCGTTGCTGTATGCGCAGATCGGCAATCCCGGTGCGATGGTGCAACACGCCGAACAGCCGCAGGAATTTACGCCGCAGCAGATCGATCAGATGGTGGCGCAACTGGCCGAGCGTATGCAGAAGAATCCGGATGACCCGCGCGGCTGGGCCATCCTCGGACGCAGCTATTACGTCATGCAGCGCTATCAGGAAGCGGCCGACGCGTATGAACAGTTGCTCAAGCGCATTCCACCGGATGCCGATGTGCTGGCCGATTACGCCGATGCGCTGGCAATGGCGCAAGGCCGCAGCCTGGCCGGCAAACCGCTTGACGCCTTGCGGCAGGCGCTCGAACTCGATCCCGATCACTGGAAGAGTCTCGCGCTCGTCGGCACCGAAGCATTCGAACGCAAGGATTACCGAGCAGCGCTGCGTCATTGGGAAAGGCTGCTCGCGCTCGCGCCGCCGAACTCCGAAGTTGGGCAGCAAATCGCCGCGAGCGTTGCCCAGGCGCGCGAACTCGCCGGAATCAAAGCACCTGTTGCATCCACAGCGCCGGTTGCGAATGCAAGCCTGAGCGGCATGGTCCGCCTCGCTCCCGCGATGGTTGCCAAAGCCGATCCGTCCGACACCGTGTTCGTTTACGCGCGTGCGACCGAGGGGCCGAAAATGCCGCTCGCGATCATGCGCATGCAGGTGAAGGATCTGCCCGCTGAATTCAAACTCGACGATACGCAGGCGATGACGCCGGCGGCGCGATTGAGTCAACACAAACGCGTGACGCTCGTCGCGCGTGTTTCAAAATCCGGCAACGCGACGACGCAAAGCGGCGACCTCATCGCCAACGGTCGTGATGTTGAAGTCGGCAGTCGCGATGTGGCGCTGCTGATCGATACACAGGTGCCTTGAAAGACGGTTCGAGGCGGAGAGCCGGGAGCAACGCGGTTCCCTAATGCTGGATTCCCGATCCACGCGGCTACGCCGCTATCGGGAATGGCGATTGGTCAGGGGAGTGGTTGTCGCCATCATTCCCTCGAAAGAGGGAATCCAGTTGAAACGTTGGAATTGTAGAAAGTTGAGACTCGGAGAGCATCAAGCAAACTTGAAGTCCTTGGTGTCTTGGTGGTTCAAAGCTTTCGCTGTGGTTCAGGAATTTCTCCGAGCTCGCGCTATCGCTGCCCGCGCGGCGCCATGACGGCGGCGCAGCAATACGAATTCGGCCGCCATCAACACGGCGGTCACGGCGAACGAACCCCACACATAGCCGCCGTATCCGCCCATGGCCCAGAAGGCCTGCCAGCTTCCCCATTCCATCAGACGGTCTCCTTTGCCCATTCGGCGGTGCGCTCACGTTCGAGGATGATGGCGCGACAGCGCAGCAGCGCGGCACCGATCGAATACATCCAGAATGCCAGCGCCATGATCAGCATGCCCCACAACATGGTGGTGGCCATGCTCGGGCTGCTGGTCAGACTGACCGACGCGCCCTGATGCAGCGTGTTCCACCACTTCACCGAAAAATAAATGATCGGTACGTTGATCGCGCCGACGATCGCGAGCACCGCGCCGGCGCGATCGGCGCGACGCGGATCGTCGATCGACGCCTGCAATGCCATAAAGCCGACGTAGAGAAACAGCAGAATCAGTTCGGAGGTCAGGCGCGCGTCCCACACCCACCACGCGCCCCACATCGGCTTGCCCCACAGCGCGCCGGTCCACAGCGCGATGAACGTCATCAGCGCGCCGGTGGGCGCCAAGGCGGAGGCCATCATCGACGACAGTCGTGTGTTGAACGCGAGCCCGACGGCGGCCCAGAAGGCCATCACCAGATAAATGAACATCGACATCCACGCCGCCGGCACGTGAATGAAAATGATGCGATAGGCCTCGCTCTGCTGAAAATCGGTCGGCGCGACGAAGAAGCTGATGTACAGGCCGATGACGGCAAGCACTACGGCGGCGCCGAAGAACCACGGCAGCAATCGGCCGGCGAGCGGATAGAAAGTATTCGGTGCGGCGTATTTGTAAAGGTTCATACGTTCAGTCGAGGGCAATGCGCAGGGCTGCGGCGCTGGCGAGCGGCGCGAACACGATTGCTATCAGCAGCAGGGCGGCGAGCAGGGAGAGATGTCCGCCCGCGTCGAGTCCGGAAGCCGTCGCTTCCACCGCGCCCGCGCCGAAAATCAGCACGGGCACATACAGCGGCAGCACGAGCAACGATACCAGTACGCCGCGGCCGCGCGAGCCGAGCGTCAGTGCGGCGCCGACCGCGCCGATCAGGCCGAGGACCGGCGTGCCGAGGGCGAGCGATGCGATCAGCGTGACAAGCGAATCGGCCGGCAGGTCGTATTGCAGGCCGAGCAGCGGCGCGATAAGCACCAGCGGCAAGCCGGTGGTCAGCCACAGCGCCAGCACCTTTCCCAGCACGAGTATCGACAGCGGTTGCGGCGCAAGCGCCATTTGTTCGAGCGTGCCGTCGGCATAGTCGCCGGCGAACAGGCGGTTGAGCGCCAGCATCGCGGCGAGCAGTGCGGCGACCCATAGCACACCCGGCCCGATGACCCGCAGCACGTTGATTTCCGGTCCGATGCCGAGCGGGAAAAGACTCACCACGATGACGAAGAACACCAGCGTGGTGAGTACATCGGCGCGCCGGCGCATGGCGAGCAACAGATCGCGGCGAACGATGGCCGCGAACGCGCTGCGCAGGCTTGCCTCATTTTCGATGGTCGCGGACACGATCGTCTGGTTCGGTTCGCTTGCTTGCAGGATGGAGGTCATGTCGCGTTGCGTCATCCGAGTCGCAGCGAGCTGTGGTCGGCCGCCTCGATGGGTACGTCCTGGTGCGTCGTGTACACCACCATGCCGCCGCGTTCGAGATGTGCGGACAGCATTGCGGAAATCTCGGGCACCACCGCGGCATCGAGCGCGACAAAAGGTTCGTCGAGCACCCACAACGGGCAGCGTGCGCGAAACGCCAGGCGCGCCAGTCCCACCCGTCGACGCTGTCCCTGCGACAGCAGGCGCGTCGGCAGATCCGCGCAGGCCGCCAGCCCCAGCCGGGCGAGCGCATCTTCGGCTTCGCGCGCATCGATACGCGCGCCGGCGATGCCTTCGCCGAGCCGCAGATTTTCGATACCGTTGAGATCGCTCTTGAGGCCGTTCGAGTGCCCGACATAGGTCAGCACAGAGCGATACGTCTCCCCCAGCTTGCGGATGTTCGTGCCGTTCCAGCGCAATTCGCCGGCATTGGGGGACAGCAGTCCGCACAGCATGCGCAACAAGCTGGTCTTGCCGCTGCCGTTGGGGCCTTCGATGCGCAGCAGGCCGCCGCTGCGCAAGTTGAAATCGAGGTCGCGAAACAGCCGGCGTTCGCCGCGCAGGCATTCCAGACCGTTCGCTTGAAGCATGAGCAGTGGCTTGTCGTTTTGTGCGGCAGCCGGGTGGCACATTCCGGATGCACGGGTTCGGGTGGCAGGAGAGCCGCGATTATAAGGCGAAGCGTCGCCTGACTTTTACCCGCTTCCCCGACAGATTTCGGCTGTGAGAGCGATACGGCTCGGCTATCGTGCACAAGGAGCCCGCGCAGACGGGCGTAACGGTCGTGTGCGGCCGTCCACGTTCATGGACCGCCCTCATAACACGGCACCAAGACAGGCTTTCGTCCGGGGAGGTCGGCCATGATGCAGGGCAGGGTGGCGCGCATCGGCGTCGCAGCGCGGACGCCGACCGTCCGCGTGACGCGGATTGAAGCGAACGCATGAGTTCGATTTATCACACCGCTAACGACTCGCGCGCCGCCACGCCGGCACCGTCGTCACGTGCGCACTCCGTGCTGAGCGGCCCGTCGCTTGCCACGGTGCGCCGGCGATTCGTGGTGGGCTACTGCGTCGTCGCCGTCACGCTTGTGGGCTTTGCGGGCTGGGTGATCAACCGCGATCTCGACGATCGGGTTGACGGACGCGCGCGCGAGGCCGCGTTGTTGACGAAGACGCTCGAAGCCAATTTTTCCTTTCAGCTCGATCGCACGGGTCAGGTTCTCGAACGCCTCGTTGGCGAAGCGCGACTGATGTCCGGCAACGGCGGCGATAGCGATCTCGCAGTGATCGGCAGCATTCTCCACAACCGCGGCACGCTCGCGCGGCCGGTTTTCATTATCGAAACCGACGGGCGCATGCATCTGGTGCCGGAGGGCGTGCGGGCAGCGACTGCCGAGCAAGTGCGCACGTTGACGGCGTGGCACGCGAAGTGGCGATCTGCCGAGCGGCGCATCGCGCCGATGGTGATGCAGGTGTATGACCAGCCGCTGGTTCCCATCACGCGCCGGATCGATCGCGCCGATGGCGGGTTCGGCGGCGTAATGGGCATTCTGCTGACCTTCCAATTCATCGATGAAATGCAGCAGAAGCTTGGCCTGGCCGGCACGCGCATCGAAATCCGCCATGACGACGGCGTTGTACTGGCGCGCGTACCGGCCGGCGAGGCGCCGATCGTCGCACTACCGCCTGACGCGGAATATTTCGCCGTCGGCAATTTGCTTGCCGCAAAAGGGATTGACGAACAGGGCGGGGAGCGCCTGCGGGTGCAACAGCGCGTCGGCGATTGGCCGCTGTCGGTCACGGTTTCTGTGCCGCTGACGGATGTCCATATCGCGTGGCGTAAACATGCCGCGCAGCTTGCCGCCGGACTGCTGCTGGCATTGCTCGTCGCGGCGGCGCTGTTGCGCGCGTTGCTGGAGAAATTGCGTCGCATCGAATTGGCCACGGCGGAACTCGACGTTACGCGTTTCACGCTCGATCAGACCAGCGACGCGGTGTGCTGGATTAATGGCAAGGGCCACTTTGCGTTCGCCAACCCGGCCGCTGCACGCTGGTTCGGCATTTCACGCGAACGACTGATCGGCATGCCTTTCGCGAGCGTGTTTCCGGCCGGCACGGCGGATTCGTTCGACAAATCCTTCAATCGACTACGCCGGGTCGGCGCCAGGGTTTATCGGCTCGAATATCGCGCCGCCACGGGCGAACTGCATCCCGCCGAAGCGCATGCGCAATACTTGGTCTATCGCGGCGAAGAATATGCCTGCATGGTGTTGCGCGATCTCACCGAACGGCAGCAGGCCGAGCGCGCCTTGCACGAAAGTCAGGAACGTTTCGAGGCGGCGGTAGCGGGCGCCGAAGTCGGCATCTGGGAATGGAATCCGCTAACCGACCGCATCTACCGCTCGCCGCTGTACCTGCAGATCATGGGACACACTTCGCCCGGCGGATTGCCGCAGTACGGCAAGACGTTGATGGAAAGTCTGGGTCCGGAAACAGCACAGCGGTTGAAAACGATTGTCAATGAGGCAATCCAGGGCGGTCGCAAGTTCGTGTTCGAACATTTCCACACCGCACCCGATGGACAGCAGCGCTGGTTGCGCGTCAGTGGCGCGGCAATTTTCGGCGGCGAGGGGAAAGTAACGCGCATCGCCGGTTCGATGATCGACGTCACCGAAAGCAAGAAGATCGAACTCCAACTGCGTGCCGATCGGGCACGCCAGGACGTGATCTTCCAGCGCTCGCCGCTCGGCATCATGGTGACGCGCCGCCGCGATGGTTTGACGGTGGAAGTCAACGAGGCGGCTTTGCGCATGACCGGTTATGCCAAGGAAGCGTTCATCGGTCGCACGACGGTGGAACTGGGCTTCTGGCCCAGCGCGGACTATCGCGCCGAACTGCTGCATGACGCGTATTCCCATGAACTGGCGTTCAAACGGGTCGACGGCGTCATGATCGATTTGACGCGCTCCGCACGAGCGGTCGAGATCGACAACGAGGCGTACTACATCACGACGCTGGAAGATGTCACCGAGCGCAATCGCAAGGAGGCCGCATTGCGCGCCAGTGAAGCACGCTTTGCGCGATTGCTGGAAGTTTCGCCTCTGGCCGTATCGATTGTCGCGACGGCGGACCGGCGCATTGTCGAGATCAACCCGGCTTTCACCAGAGTCACCGGCTACAGCCGCGATGAAGTCATCGGCAAGACCGCCGATGAACTCGCGCTGTGGGCGGATGCAGAAGGTGGTGCGGACGACGTGGATACCGTGCGACGCAACGGGCGCATCGATGCACGCGATCGATCGATCCGGCGCAAGGCGGGCGACATCGGCTTTGTCGAACACAGCGCCTTGCTGATCGACATAGCGGGCGAGATGCGCGCCCTGTTCTTCATGCAGGACATCACCGTACGCAAACGCGCCGAACTCGATGTGATGCGAGCGCGCGAGCGGCTGTCGCGCATCATCCACGCCAGCCCGACCGCGATGAGCATCAGCGATCTGGATCATTGCACCATGCTGGATGCCAACCATGCGTGGCTCAAACTGTTCGGCATGAACGCGGAGGAGATCATCGGCCGCAGCGTGCGCGACGTGGGCACCTGGGGCGATCTGGCCGATCGCGCGATGCGACTGGACGCCCTGCAGCGTGGCGAGCCGATGCGCGATTTCATTACCGAGTGCGTACGTGGCGACGGCGAGCGCTTTGAAGCGAGTTGTTCGTTCGAGCGACTTGAACTCGACGGACGCAACGTCCTGTTGTCCACGCTTGCGGATATCACCGAGCAGCGTCGCACGGAGCGCGAACTGACGCGCCGCGGTCAACTGTTGCGCCAGACCGGCGCAGTGGCGAAGGTCGGTGGATGGGAACTCGACCCGGTAACGCGGGAAATGGAATGGACCGAAGAGCTTCACCACATCTACCAACGCGATCCGGCCGATGGCGCCGTGACGCTCGACGATCTGCTCGCTTCCTGTGCCGAAGAGCCGCGTCGCGCGCTGGAAAGCGCACTGGCACGCACCATCGAGTCGGGTGAACCTTTCGATCTCGAAGTGCCTTTCGTCACGGCGCGCGGTCGTTCGCGCTGGGCACGGGTACAGGCGATGGCGGATAAGCGTGGCGATACGGTGGTGCGCCTGTACGGTGCGTTTCAGGACATTACCGAACGTCGCCTGCACGGCGAATGGCTGCGCGAGAGCGAAGCGCGCTTTTCCAAAATTTTCGACAGCACGCCGGCCGGCATCGTGCTGTTCCGTGCCAGCGACAAAGCCGTTGTCGACGTCAATCCGGCGATGTGCGGCATTGCAGGATTCAGCCGCGAAGAAGCGATCGGCATGACGACCGGCGAGTTGCAAACGCTGTTCGCGACCGATGCCTTCGAGTTCGCCGCGATGTCGCCGGAACGCAGACTGGACATGTAGAGCCCGGTCAAGGACTGCTGGTATCGCCGGCGCGATGGCCGCGCGGGCCATGTGTCGATGTCGTCCTCATTGTTCGAGTACGCCGGCGAATCGCTGGTGCTGGTGTTCCTGCAGGACACCACTGATCGGCAGCGTGCCGCCGACGAAATCCGCCGCCTCAACGAAACGCTCGAACAGCGCGTGCGTGAACGCACTGCGCAGTTGGAGACGGCGAATCATGAACTGGAAGCCTTCAGCTATTCGGTTTCGCACGATTTGCGCGCGCCGCTGCGCGCAATGACCGGTTTCTCGACCATTCTCATGCAGGAGCATGCGCCCAAGCTCGATGCCGATGCATTGGGTTTGCTCATGCGCGTTTCGTCGGCGAGTCAGCGCATGGCCGACCTGATCGATGCGTTATTGCAGCTTGCACGCGTGACGCGACAGCAGATGCAGCGGGTCGAAATCGATCTCAGCGCGTTGGCGTGGAGCGTCGTGCAGGAATTGCGCGAGTTGGAGCCGGAACGGCCGGCGGAAATTCATATCGATCCGGATATGCAAGTATTCGGCGACGCGCCGCTGATGCGCAGCCTGGTGCAGAACCTGATCGGCAATGCCTGGAAATACAGCGGCAGGAAAGCGCAGGTGTGCATCGGAATGACCTGCCAACAGCTTAATGGCGAGCGCGTGTTCTGCGTGCGCGACGAAGGCGCGGGATTCGACATGCGTTATGCGGGCCGGCTGTTCAACGCATTCCAGCGCTTGCATAGCGGCAAGGATTTCGACGGCACTGGCATCGGCCTCGCCACCGTCGAGCGCATCGTGCGGCGCCACGGCGGTCGTATCTGGGCCGAAGCGCAAGTCGGCGTGGGCGCGTCCTTTTATTTCACTTTGTTGTAGGCGGATGTCGGCGCTGGCCTGTTCGGCATGCCCGTCATGCGCCGTCCACGCAAAATCTAAACCGTTTCCTTCCCGATACAACCCCGCCTTGCGCGGGGCTTGCTCAGTGCAAGGGTCGTAGCAGACTCTGTCCGAGCGCCTGTTCGAACAGCGGGCCGAGCACCGGCAAGGCGAGCATCAACGCGATCATGCCGATCAGCAGCGTGACCGGGAAGCCGACGGCAAACACGTTGAGCTGCGGCGAAACGCGCGCGAGTACGCCCAGCGCGATGTTCAATATCAGCATGGTGGCAAGCACGGGCAGCGCCACATGCAGGCCGATGCGGAAGATGTCGCCGCCGGCGGTCGCCAGCGCGGCGTAGTTGAGTTGCGGCCCCAGTCCGGCGGTGACCGGCAGCGCATGAAAACTGTCGGTCACGGCGGCAAACAGCATCAGGTGGCCGTTGATGGCCAGAAAAATAAGCGAGGCGATGATGCCGAGAAAACTGCCGACGATCGGCGTCTGCTCGCCGGTGCCGGGGCTCATGAAACCGGCGAACGACAGGCCCATCTGCAAACCGATCTGATCGCCCGCCATTTCCAGCGCGGCGAATACCAGTCGAATGCTGAAGCCGATGGACGCCCCGATCAGCACCTGTTGCGCGAGGATGAGCGGCGCGTGCGGGCTGGAGACGGGCACGTGCTGCGCGGCAGGCAACAGCGGCGCGATCAACAATGCGGCGAGCACACTGAAACCGATTTTCAGACGCGCGGGGATCGCCTGATCGTGCAATACCGGCGCGGTCATGAACAACGCCAGCATGCGCGCGAACGGCCAGGCATACATGCCGAGCCAGAGGGCGAGTTGATCGGAAGTGAATGAAATCATTCAGCCGATCATGAACGGAATGCTTTCATACAG
>DATCWO010000195.1:0-3527 GCA_036566325.1 Burkholderiales bacterium
TGCGGAGCTTGTCAGGTTGTCGGGGCGTCGCCGCTTTACTTTGACGGGTCAAACACAGACAATCCTGCCCGAAAAAACCGTATCTTATCGCACAGCGGACCTCATGCCATCGCAAGCAAACCAGCCTTTGCCGGATGGCTATCAACTCCATAACTATCGAATAACCAAGGTCCTCTCGTGCGGCGGCTTCTCGATTGTCTATCTTGCGCATGACGAGAATGAACAGCCGGTCGCGATCAAGGAATATCTGCCGAGTTCGCTGGCACTGAGGAAGGAAGGGGACGCGCTCCCTTCTGTTTCGGAAGAAAATCTCGCCACCTTCCGTTACGGCATGAAGTGTTTTTTCGAAGAAGGCCGCGCACTGGCGCGCCTCTCGCACCCCAACCTCGTGCGCGTGTTGAATTTTTTTCGCGCCAACGAGACGGTCTACCTGGTCATGCGCTATGAGCGCGGCCGCACGCTACAGGAGCATATCCAGGCGCGCCGCGGGGCGATGAAGGAAAACTTCATTCGCCGGGTATTCACGTTGTTGATGAACGGGTTGCGGGAAGTTCACACCAACAAGCTGCTGCACCTGGACATCAAGCCGGCCAACATCTACATCCGTAATGACAGCACGCCGGTGCTGATCGACTTCGGCGCCGCGCGACAGACATTGACCACCGAGGGCTTCAAGCTCAATCCGATGTATACGCCGGGCTTTGCCTCTCCCGAGCATTATCAGAAGCGCGATCTGCTCGGGCCCTGGAGCGACATTTATTCGGTTGGGGCGAGTCTGTTTGCCTGTCTGGCCGGCGCCGCGCCGCAAGCGGCGGATCTGCGCGTGGAGCGCGACCGCTACGTTTCGGCGACCAAGCTCTTTGCCGGTAAGTATTCGGACCAACTGCTGGACACCATCGATTGGTGCTTGCAACTCGACCATTTGCAGCGCCCGCAAAGTGTCATGGCCCTGCAGAAAGTGCTGCTGCGCGAGCGCGATCCCGAGGGACCACGCAAACGTTCATTTGTATCGAACTTGCGCGGCACGCTCATGAAGCTGGCGCGTCGCTAGGGCTGGGGGGCCGCATATGAAGTTCAGTATTTATCAGGAAAGTCGGCAAGGAGCGCGCAAGGCGAATCAGGATCGCGTGGCGTACTGCTACAGCAAGGATTCGCTGTGCATGATCATCGCTGATGGCATGGGCGGCCACCTGCATGGCGAGGTGGCGGCGCAGATCGCCACGCAGTTCATCGCCGAAGCCTTTCAGCGCCAGGCGACCCCCCGCCTCGAGGAGCCGTTTCGCTTTCTCCTCGACACCATCATGAACGCGCACTTGGCGATTATCGATTACGCCAACGTGCGCGGCCTGCTTGAAACCCCGCGCACGACGATCGTGGCGTGCATCGTGCAGGATGGCCTAGCCTACTGGGCGCATGTGGGCGATTCGCGATTGTATCTGCTGCGCGACGGGCGCATCGAAGTGCAAACCAAGGATCACTCCCGCGTGCAGATGCTGGTCGATACCGGCCGCATTCGCGAGGAGGCGGTGGCACAGCATCCCGAACGCAACAAGATTTTCAATTGCCTCGGACAAATGGCGCCGCCGAAAATCGATCTGTCGCGGCCGACGGCGCTGCGCCACGGCGATACGCTGTTGTTGTGCAGTGACGGCGTCTGGGGGCCATTGACCGGCCGTCACATCTGCGAAGCGCTGTTGCGCGACGACATCATGGCCGCGATCCCGAATCTGCTCGATCTGGCTGAAGCGCGTGCCGGTCAGGACGGCGATAATCTTTCCGCGCTGGCGATGACCTGGGCGGAAGAATTGCTGGACGATGAAACGCAGTGGATTTCTACGGTCGAAATGGAACCGAGCACGTACAAGACGACCGTTGCACAATTCGGCCAGAATAGTCAGACCGGTCAGCCGGATCAGGGCGGTTATCTCAGCGACGAAGAAATCGAGCGCGCGATTTCGGAAATCCGGGTCGCAATCAAGAAACACTCCGGTTGAGTCAGCATCGGGTTGAACCAAACCCGTAGCGCAGCTGACGAAGAGAAGCCCCGATCGGCCTCATCATTTTCAGTTTCGCAGCCTGGGATATAAATGGAACGACGCTTTATTTCCTGGCACCTTCACGATGGCCGCATACGGCCTGATATTCACCTTTCAGAACAAGACTCACATGAATCGACCCAGCGGCCGTTCCGCTCATCAATTACGTACCGTCCGAATTACCCGCGCCTACACCAAGCATGCCGAAGGCTCGGTGTTGGTGGAGTTTGGCGACACCAAAGTGCTGTGCACCGCCAGCGTGGAAGAAAAGGTGCCGCCGTTCCTGCGTGATCGCAATCAGGGTTGGCTCACCGCGGAGTACGGCATGTTGCCGCGCGCGACTCACACGCGTAGCGATCGCGAGGCGGCACGTGGCAAGCAAAGCGGCCGGACACAGGAAATCCAGCGCCTGATCGGACGTTCGCTGCGCGCCGTCATGGATCTGGGCGCACTTGGTCAGCGCACCATTCACATCGACTGCGACGTGCTGCAGGCGGACGGCGGCACGCGCACGGCGAGCATCACCGGGGCGTTCGTCGCGGCCCACGACGCGGTGAGTTTTCTGCTGGAGCAGCAGCGTATCGCGTCGTCGCCCATCCGCGATTTTGTTGCCGCGGTATCGGTCGGCATCTATCAGAATGCGCCGGTGCTCGACCTCGATTACGCCGAGGATTCCGACTGCGACACGGACATGAATGTCGTCATGACCGGCAGCGGTGGTTTCGTGGAAGTGCAGGGGACGGCCGAAGGTGCGCCGTTCAGCCGCGCCGAAATGGACGCATTGATGGCGCTGGCGTCGCAGGGCATCGAGCAATTGATCGCGGCACAGCGCATGGCTCTGGGACTTTGAATCGTGTTGATGAATCGCATCGTTCTTGCGTCGAACAACGCCGGCAAACTGCGAGAGCTGGAACAGATGCTGCGGCCGTTCGATGTGGAAATCGTGCCGCAAGCGGCGCTTGGCATTGCAGAGGCGGAGGAGCCGCATCACACCTTCGTGGAAAACGCGTTGGCCAAGGCGCGTCACGCATCGCGCCATGCGGGTCTGCCGGCGCTGGCCGATGATTCGGGCATTTGTGTCGCGGCGCTGGACGGCGCGCCGGGGGTGCATTCCGCGCGTTTTGCCGGCGAGCCGAAATCCGATCGACGCAACAACGAAAAACTGATCGCACTATTACAGGGCTGCGCCGACCGTCGCGCGCATTACTACTGCGTGGTGGTGCTGGTGCGCCATGCCGAAGATCCGGAGCCGTTGATCGCCGAAGGGCGTTGGCGTGGCGAAGTCGTCGATACGCCGCGCGGCGAGGGGGGCTTTGGCTACGATCCGCATTTTTTCGTGCGCGAATTGCAGCGTACGGTCGCTGAACTCGAGTCGGCGCAGAAAGATGAACTGAGTCATCGTGGACAGGCGTTGCGACGTTTGATGGGCCTGTTGCGCGAGGCGGACTGACATGGCGAGCATTGCGCACATCCAGGGCATCACGACCGGGC
>DATCWO010000270.1:0-3877 GCA_036566325.1 Burkholderiales bacterium
CGGCTTCGGCCGCGCGCACCGTGTTGATGATGAGCATGGTGATGGTCATCGGACCGACACCGCCGGGCACCGGCGTGACGTACGCCACCTTGCCCAGCATCGCCTCGTAGTCCACATCGCCTACCAGGCTGCCGTCCGGGAGTCGGTTGATACCGACGTCCACCACAACCGCTCCAGGCTTGACCATGTCTGCGCCGATGAGTTTCGGCTTGCCGACTGCAACCACCAGAATGTCGGCTTCGCGCGTGTGTGCGGCGAGGTCGCGGGTCTTCGAATTGCAAAAGCTGACCGTTGCACCCTTTTGCAGCAGGAGCAGACCGACGGGTTTGCCGACGATATTGCTGGCGCCGACGATGACGACGCGCTGTCCCCAAGGATTGATATGGGCTGCTTCCAGCAATTCCATGATGCCGGCCGGCGTGCAGGGAATGAAGCGCGGCTGGCCGGCGGCCAGGAGGCCGACGTTGAGCGGATGAAACCCGTCCACGTCCTTGGCCGGATCGATCGCGTGAATGACATGTTCGGTGGCGATGTGCTTGGGCAGCGGCAACTGCACCAGGATGCCATGCGTCGCCGGATCGCGGTTGAGCCGGTCGATATGACGCAACAGTTCGGCTTCACTGGTATTGGCCGGCAGTTCGAGCTGCTCCGAGCGCACCCCCAGATCGGCGCAGGCTTTGATTTTGTTGCGCACGTAGACAGCGGAGGCAGGATCCTGCCCGACGATGAGTACGGCCAGGCTGGGCGGATGGCCGTCGAGGGTTAGCGCGTCGGCGCGGTCCTTCCATTCGGCGCGCAATTTGCGCGACAGTGCGACGCCGTCGAGAATGCGTGTTTCCATGGAGTGATTGGGCGGGAAAACTGGACTGCTGAAGAAGCAGGCGATTCTAGCATCGGGCGGACGCTTTGCCCGGCGAAAGCGCTTGGTTGGGTCGAATGCGAGTTGTAGAATCCGGAATCGGCTTCCAATAGACGAAAATCAAGAGATTTACGGAACGCCGGATTTATCGTGGTCGCGTTGAGTGCTTCCAGGCGGCGGGCAGGATGCCGCCTTCTTATGCGGCAATTCATTAAACTGTTGCCCGAAATTGCCGCCTTACCGAGCAGTATCGAGTTCGTACTACAGATTTCGCAAGGCCGGCGCAGCCACAAGCAGCGGCCGGTTAACCGGCTGGGCTGACCGTCCGGCTGCAGGCGCCGATGTGCGCATTTAGGAGGCTTTATGTCCGCAGTGCCCCATTCATTTCCGGCCGGTCCGGCCGCCAACGATTCAGATGCGCTTGAAACCCAGGAATGGCTAGACGCGCTCGAGACCGTACTTGAGCAGGAAGGGCCGGAACGCGCCCATTTCCTGCTCGAAAAGCTGGTTGAGAAGGCGCGCCGCTCCGGTGCGCATCTGCCGTTTTCGGCCAATACGGCCTACATCAATACCATTCCGCCGCATCTGGAAGAGCCCCACCCGGGTGATAACGCGCTGGAAGAACGTATCCGCTCCTATTGCCGCTGGAACGCAATGATGATGGTGGCCAAAGCGAACAAGGCCGAAGGCGATCTGGGCGGCCACATTGCCAGCTTCGCCTCCGTCAGCGCCCTGTTCGAGGTCGGCTTCAATCATTTCTGGAGTGCGCCGCATGAGGCGCATGGCGGCGACCTGATCTATCTTCAGGGGCATTCATCCCCTGGGGTCTATGCGCGCGCCTTCCTCGAAGGCCGCATGTCCGAAGAGCAGTTGCTCAACTTCCGTCGCGAAGTGGACGGCAAGGGCATCTCCTCCTATCCGCACCCGTGGCTGATGCCCGAGTTCTGGCAATTCCCCACCGTGTCGATGGGCCTGGGTCCGATCCAGGGCATCTATATGGCGCGTTTCCTCAAGTATCTGCATGCGCGCGGTCTCGCCAATACCGAGAACCGCAAGGTCTGGGTGTTCTGCGGTGACGGCGAAATGGACGAGCCGGAATCGATGGGCGCCATCGGTATGGCTGCGCGCGAAAAGCTCGATAACCTGGTTTTCATCGTCAACTGTAATCTGCAGCGACTCGACGGCCCGGTGCGCGGCAACGGCAAGATCATTCAGGAACTCGAAGCCGAATTCCGCGGCGCCGGCTGGAACGTCATCAAGCTGGTCTGGGGCTCGTACTGGGATCCGCTGTTTGCGCGCGATACCGAAGGCATTCTGCAGCGCGTCATGGAAGAAACCGTCGACGGCGAATATCAGAACTACAAGGCCAACGACGGCGCCTACGTGCGCAAGCATTTCTTCGGTAAGCATCCCAAGCTGTTGGAAATGGTGTCGCGCATGACCGATGACGACATCTGGCGGCTCAATCGCGGCGGCCACGATCCGCACAAGATCTATGCGGCCTATGCGGCAGCGAACAAAACCAAGGGCCAGCCGACGGTCATTCTCGCCAAGACCGTGAAGGGCTACGGCATGGGCAAGATCGGCGAAGCCAAGATGGCGACCCACCAGCAGAAGAAAATGGATATCGAATCGATCCGCGCTTTCCGCGATCGCTTCAATATTCCGATTTCCGACGAACAGCTGGAGAGCCTGCCGTTCTACATGCCGCCGGCCGATTCGCCGGAGATGAAGTATCTGCATAAGCGCCGCCAAGCGCTCGGCGGCTATCTGCCGCAGCGTCGCACCAAGGCCGCCTATGCGCCCGAAGTGCCGCCACTGGAAACCTTCGATCAATTGCTCAAGGCCAACGACCGCGAAATCAGCACGACCATGGCGTTCGTGCGCATGCTGTCGCTGCTGCTGCGCGACAAGAACATCGGCAAGCATGTGGTGCCGATCGTGCCGGATGAAGCGCGCACCTTCGGCATGGAAGGCATGTTCCGTCAGTTGGGCATCTATTCGTCTGAAGGACAGAAGTACGAGCCGGTCGATCGCGATCAGGTGATGTACTACCGCGAAGACAAATCCGGGCAGGTGCTGGAAGAGGGCATCAACGAAGCCGGTGCAATGTCGTCGTGGATCGCGGCGTCCACCTCTTACAGCCATTCGAATGTGCTGATGGTGCCGTTCTTCATCTACTACTCGATGTTCGGCATGCAGCGCGTCGGCGATCTCGTGTGGGCGGCGGGTGATCAACGTGCGCGCGGCTTCATGCTCGGCGGCACTGCCGGTCGCACGACGCTGAACGGCGAAGGCCTGCAGCACGAAGACGGCCACAGCCAGATTCTCGCTTCGGTCGTGCCGAACTGCGTGTCCTACGATCCGACCTTCTCGTTCGAACTGACCATCATCGTGCACGACGGGCTGCGGCGCATGATGACGAATCAGGAAGACGTTTTCTATTACATCACCGTGATGAACGAGAACTACACGCATCCCGGTCTCGACGAAGTCGCCGATAAGAACGCGCACGACAACATCCTCAAGGGCATGTATCTGCTCAAGGAAGGCGCGAAGGGCGGCAAGGGCAAGAAGCGCGTGCAATTGCTCGGCTCCGGCACGATTTTCCGCGAAGTTATCGCCGCGGCCGATCTGCTCGATGCCGACTGGGGCATCGCGGCCGATCTGTGGAGCTGCCCGAGCTTTAACGAATTGCGTCGCGAAGGGCTGGATGTCGACCGCTGGAACATGTTGCATCCGGCCGAGACACCGCGCGAATCGCATGTCGAGCGCTGCCTCAAGGATCGTGAAGGTCCGGTGATTGCGTCGACCGACTACATGAAGGTGTTCGCCGACCAGATTCGCCAGTTCATACCGAAGGGCAAGACTTATCGTGTGCTGGGCACCGACGGCTTCGGTCGTTCGGACACGCGCGAACAATTGCGCCATCACTTCGAAGTGAATCGTTATTGGGTCACGGTGGCTGCATTGAAGGCACTGGCCGATGAGGGCGCCGTCAAGGCGTCGGTCGTGGGC
>DATCWO010000295.1:0-3972 GCA_036566325.1 Burkholderiales bacterium
TCCGGTCGCTACGACGCGATGGTGACCGCGCCGGTGCAAAAAAGCGTTATCAACGATGCCGGCATTCCCTTCACCGGGCATACCGAATATCTGGCGCAGCGCGCGGCAAGCGACGTGGTCATGATGCTGGCCGGCGGCGGGTTGCGCGTCGCGCTCGCCACCACACATCTGGCGATCAAGGACGTGTCCGGCGCGCTGACCGGTGCCGTACTCATTCGTACGATTCGCATCATCGATGCCGATCTGCGTCGTCGCTTCGGCCTAGCGCGCCCGCGTATTCTGGTTGCCGGGCTGAATCCGCATGCCGGGGAAAGCGGCTACCTTGGCCGGGAGGAAATCGAAGTGATCTCGCCGGTGCTGGAGGCGCTGCGAACGGAAGGTCTCGATGTGCGCGGGCCCTTGCCGGCGGATACGTTGTTCACGCCTCATCAATTGGCCGACGCGGATTGCGCGCTGGCCATGTATCACGATCAGGGACTGCCGGTACTGAAGTACGCAAGCTTCGGACGCGGCGTCAATATCACCCTCGGGCTGCCGTTCATCCGCACCTCTGTCGATCACGGTACCGCGCTCGATCTTGCCGGAACAGGCAAAGCCGATCCGGGCAGTCTGTTCGAGGCGATCGAGACGGCTATCGAAATGGTGCGGCACGAGCGTAACGCGCGTGCTTCCTGATTGATGAAAGGCCATACGCCGCGCCGTAGGTTTGGTCAGAACTTTCTGGTGGATCGCGGCATCATTCGTTCGATCATCGAAGTCATCGCGCCGCAGCCACAACAAATTATGGTCGAGATTGGGCCGGGCCTCGGCGCGATCACCGAGCCGCTGCTCGAACGGCTCGATCATCTGCATGTCATCGAAATCGACCGCGACATCGTGGCGCGTTTGCAGGCGCAATACCCGTCCGGGCGATTGACCATTCACGCCGGCGATGTGTTGGATTTCGATTTCGCCGCGCTGCCCGCGCCGTTTCGGCTGGTAGGCAATCTGCCTTACAACATCTCGACCGAATTGTTGTTCCGGCTGGTGCCGCATGCCCACCGCCTGACCGATGCGCATTTCATGTTGCAGCGTGAAGTGGTCGATCGCATGGTGGCCGCACCGTCCACGGCGGACTACGGACGTTTATCCGTCATGCTGCAATATCGCTTCGACATGACGAAGCTGATCGACGTGCCGCCTGATGCATTTAGTCCCGCGCCGAAGGTTAACTCGGCCGTCGTTCGTCTGCGCCCGCGTGCGCCGCATGAATTGACGGTTGTCGACGAGGTGCTGTTGGGGAAGGTCGTGACCGCTGGCTTTACCAAGCGGCGCAAGACTTTGCGCAACGCGCTGGAAGGCGTGATCGACGCGAAGGGGCTGGAAACGTTGGGGATCAATTCGCAACTGCGTCCGGAAAACCTCAGCGTGGCGGATTACGTTGCAATCGCGAACCGCGTCGCCGAAGTGTAAGGAACTCTGATTAAGGTTGACTGATTGAAGCCGTCGCCAGTGCTTGTTGCTTAAGCGATTGGCTGTTTTATCCTCGCTCGTACAGCCATGTGCCGGCGCGCGGAGCAGGGGCCCCTTCGGAGGACGCGACCGCAAAGGCACATGAAGGAACGGGAAATAAACCGGCACACCACAGTCCGCTGCGGGGTCGCATCCATCGATGAAGCCGATGGAACCTGCTCCGCCCTGTGCGATCCCGCACTCGCGACCATCCTCGGTACTTGATCAGACATTCCTAACGCCTACAGCTCAGGAATCAGATGGCCGCGCTCCCGTAGCGCGGCGCGAGCCGCACGATAGTCCGGATAGACGCGCGCAACTTCGCGCCAGAAGGCGGCGGAGTGATTCATGTGGCGCAAATGCGCCAATTCATGTGCCGCGACGTAATCGATGAGCGGCAACTCGAAGTGCATCAGCTTCCAGTTGAGCAGAATCCGCGTGCTCCCATCGAGTTTGCGCGTGCAACTGCCCCACTGCGTACGGGCCTGCGACAGGCCGACCTGGGGCACGGCGACATCAAACTGCATGGCGAGCGCGACGATCCGTGCGCGATATAGTGCAAGCGCTTCGCTTTTCATCCACGCTACGACGGTTTCGCGCAACACGGTCGGCCTGAACGGCTCGCCGAGCGCGACTTCGAGCCGATCATCCTGCAACGCGATGGCGCGCGGCAGCGCGCTGCAGTGCAGAACGATCTCCCGTCCGAGATAAGGCAGGCGTGCGCCGTCGTGCCATAGAAATTGCGGTCGTCGCGAACGACGGATATGCAAATGCTGCAATATCCAGCGCTCCTTTTCGCGGATGAAGGCTTCGACTTCCGCAATCGAAGTCCACGCGGGTGCGGCTGCCTGCAAGCCGCGATCGTCGATGGCAAGCCCAATGGTGCGTCGAGCGGAACGCCGGAAGTAATACGATACGATGCGTCCGGCTAATACAATCTGGCGTTCGCGCCCGGACGGACGGCGCAGCGGTGGCGAGGCGATTTCATCGAGCGGTGGCTCGACGAGAAACGGAAGCTTGTGTTGCATTGGTTGAAGCGAAACGGTGTGACCAGTCAGGATTCCGCGCTGCGACCGGCATCGCGCGCAGCTTGCATGTCGCCGGCCGCGTGCTGCGCGTCGTCGACCAATTGTTGTACCTCGTTTTCGATCCACGTCTCCACCTGACGCATGACTTCGTCCGGCTTCCGGCCGGCTGTTTCAATGGGTGGGCCGATCACCACGGTAACTTTGCCTGGGTGCTTGGCGAATGAATTCTTCGGCCATAGCAATCCGGCATTGTGGGCAACCGGCAGGACGCGTGCGCCGTTGTTGCATGCGAGCACGGCGCCGCCCTGGCGATAGGTGCCGCGCTGCCCAACGGGGATGCGTGTGCCTTCGGGATACACCATGATGGAGAACCCCTGCTTGAGGCGTTCGCCGCCGAGCGTGATCATGCGCGCCATCGCTGCTTTGCGATTCCCCCGGTTGATGGCGATCGGACTCATCAGCGCCAGTCCCCAGCCGAGGAACGGCAGCCACAGCAGTTCGCGTTTCATCACGTACACGTGCGGCGGGAAGATGGCGCTATAGGCCAGTGTTTCCCAGGCGGACTGGTGCTTGGAAAGAATGACGACCGGTTCGGACGGAATGTTCTCGCGGCCGCGTACTTCATAGCGGATGCCGAGTACGTACTGCGCGAGCCATGCGGCGAAGGCCGGCCATGCGGCGATGACACGATGCCGCGTCCGGCGCGGAAACGGCGCCATGGCGAGTACGAGAAAGCTGTAGGGAATGACAATCGCGAGCAGAAGGAGCTGGTACAGCGCCGAGCGAAAAAAAATCATGGGATCAGTTCGCGCGCGACAGCGGCGAGGTCGGGATAAATCCGTGTGCCGGGCGGCAGGCTTTCATGTTGCGTGTTGCTGCCTTTGCCCGTTAGCACGAGGATGGGTTGCGCTTTCACGGCGGCCGCGGCCTGCAGGTCGCGCAGCGAATCGCCAACTGCGGGTACGCCTTCGAGCGGTGTGTGCAGACGCTCGCCGATTTCGATCAGCATGCCGGGATTCGGTTTTCGATACGGCGAGTTTGAGTCGGCACTGGCGGGGCAGTAGAAGATTGCTTCGATTCGTCCGCCGGCCTGATTGACGAGCTTGTGCATCTTGTCGTGTATTGCATTCAGGGTTGCCATGTCGAACAGACCGCGTCCGATGCCGGATTGATTGGTGGCCACGGCGACGCGATAGCCCGCTTGCGTAAAGCGCGCGATCGCCTCGAGGCTGCCGGGAATCGGCTTCCATTCATCCGGGCTTTTGATGAAGTGCGGGCTGTCGTAATTGATGACGCCATCGCGATCGAGAATAACGAGTTTCATGCCGTGTAGGGCGCCAGCTGTTTTTTGCAGCGCCATTTTACCCGTGCCTTTTCATGGCCGACTATGCGGCGAGCTTGGAAATGTCGGCAACGCAATTCATCAGTGCGTCGAGCGCAGCGAGCAGGGCGA
>DATCWO010000007.1:0-8541 GCA_036566325.1 Burkholderiales bacterium
GTCGGGATTACGGTCATCGGCGTCACCAGCGGGGCATTCGGCGAAGCGGCGCTGTCGGAGGATCTATCGCGCTGGTTGGCGCAGTGGCCGATATTCGCGCAATATTCGAACGAACTCGCCGTCGCAATCGTCGTCATCGGCATCACCGTCGGCTCGCTCATCATCGGCGAACTGGTGCCCAAGCGTCTGGCCTTGCTGAACCCGGAAGCGATTGCCAGCATCATTGCGCAACCGATGCACATGTTGTCGACGCTCGCCTATCCCGTGGTGCGCGCGCTGAGCCTCGTCACCGAATCCATTCTGAAATTGCTCGGGCAGCGCGCAAGTACCGAGCCGTCCGTGACCGAAGACGAAATCCAGGTTCTCATGGAGCAGGGTGCCGAAGCAGGCATTTTCGAAGAGCACGAACAGGCGCTGGTCAAGCGCGTGTTCCGCATCGACGAAATGCGTGTCACCGGCGTGATGACGCCGCGTAGCGATATCGTTTACGTCGATCTGGATGCCGACCTGCAGACCAACATCCGGCGTATTTCTGAAAGCCACCATTCGCGCTTTCCGGTCGTGCGTGGCGGCCCGGAACACGTCGTGGGTTTCGCGCAGGTCAAGCGCTTCATTTCGGACGCAGTCGCCGGCGGTCCGATTGACTTCGCCTCGAAGCTGGTCAAGCCGCTGTTCGTGCCGCAATCGCTGACGGTCATGGAAGTGGTCGAATCGTTCAAGAAGCACCGCCAGACCATGGCGCTGGTGATCAACGAGTATGGCGAAGTGCAGGGGCTGGTCACGCTCAACGACGTGATGGAAGCGCTGGTCGGCGATATCGCCACGCTGGACGGCGATGAGGACCGCGATGTGGTCGAGCGTGAGGACGGTTCATGGCTGGTCGAAGGGGGCGTCACCATTGAGCGCTTCAAGGACATCGCCGATATCGATGGCGAGCTGCCGGAGGAAGACAGCGGCGAATACCACACGCTGGGGGGCTTCGCGATGATGCAGCTCGGCCATGTGCCGCTCGCCGGCGACAAATTCCGGTGGAACGATTTCGATTTCGAAATCGTCGATATGGATCGCAATCGTGTCGACAAGCTGATCGTCACGCGTGTTTTTCCAGCAGCCGACTCCCGGGGCGAAAGTTGACGATGGCGGCTCGGGCTTTGAAACTGCCGGCGCGCCGCATACACTGCGGACTCCTGCATTGCCCGGAGGGGGTTCATCATCGCATCCAGTGACGAAGCGCGCGCCGCCATCCTCGCGCATATACGCAGCGCACAAGGCAGTGCCGGCATCAGCGCGACCGAGGCGGAACTCAACGCGGTCGAGACGTACTTGCACGAGCGCCCGCGCGGACCGCTGCCGTTCGTGGAAGATGATCTGGTGGCGCGTTTCCGTGCCCGTGCCGAATCGATGCAGGCCACCACCGACCTGGTGAACAATGCGAGCGACGCACCGGCCGCTGTCGCGGCGTATCTGCGTGCGCAGGCATTGCCGGTACGCGGCTGCGTTTCGCCGCTGTGGGCGGGGCTCGACTGGCGGGGCGCGGGACTCGATTTACGCGGCGGCCCGGCGTTGCCCGACGATCCCATCGGCGTCACCGGGGTCTATGCCGCGATTGCCGAGACCGGCACGCTGATGCTGCTGTCCGCGCCCGATGCGCCGGCGAGCGCCAGCCTGCTGCCCGAAACGCACGTGGCTATCCTGCCGGTCGCCCGCATCGTTGCGTACATGGAAGACGCGTGGGATCTGGCGCGTCGCGAACTCGGCCAATTGCCGCGAGCCGTGAATTTTGTTTCGGGGCCGTCCCGCACCGCCGATATCGACCAGCAAATCGTACTTGGCGCGCATGGCCCTTATCGTGTGCACATCGTACTGGTGCGCGAGTGAGTCGCGGCAATACGGCGGCAAAACGGCTTCTATTCCGGGCTTCGACGATGCCCAATGCTCGCTAAGTTTCTCGTTTAATCGGCGAAAGAGAGTACGCAGTTGGCAGGAGCCGGTCAGACGACCATGCGCGAACGCATCGGTCGCTTCGAAATCATTCGCGAACTGGGGCGCGGGGGACAAGGCACCGTCTATCTCGCCCACGACACGCGCCTGGAACGCTCGGTTGCGCTCAAATCCGTGCGTCTGGCCGGGCTGGCCGACGAAGCGCGCGCAGGCCAACTCAAAGTGCTGCTCGACGAAGCGCGTATCGTCAGTCGCCTGCAACATCCCAACATCGTCGCGCTGCACGACGCGATCGAAGAAGCGGGTGTGCCCTACCTGGTCTTCGAATACGTGGAAGGGCAGACCCTCGGCCAGGCATTGAAGGAGCACGGTGCGTTCGCGCCGGCGCAGGCGGTCGGCCTGCTGCTCGAAATTCTCAAGGGTGTCGCCGGCGCGCACCGCGAAGGCGTGCTGCATCGCGATCTCAAGCCGGCCAATATCATGCTCACCGCCGCCGGCGCGCCGCGCATCATGGATTTCGGTGTTGCCATGCGGGTGCAGGAACTCGCGCAGGTCGAAGAACGGTTTTTACGCGGCACGCCGGCCTACATGGCGCCCGAATACATACAGGGCGCCCCCTATACGCAGGCCTGCGATCTGTTTGCGCTCGGCATGATGCTTTACGCGCTGGTGGTCGGCGCGCCGGCAGTCAGCGGCTCCGACTATGCCGCAGTGCTGCAGCGCATGCGCGTCGGCATCTGGCAGCGGCCGTCCGAACGCACATCGGCCATCGATGAGCGACTGGACCGGCTGATCATGCAGGCGATCGCCGCCGATCCGGCGCAGCGATTCGCAGACGCCGCCGCGTTCAGCGCAGCGCTGGAAAATTACCTCGATCCCGCTGCCGCGCACAAACCCGAGTCGGAGGAGGCGCTGCGCGGCAAACAGGGCACGCTCGATTTCCTGCTGCGGCGCATGCGGCATGGCAGCGATTTTCCGGCGCTGTCGTCCACCATCAGTTCGGTCAACCAGGCGCTGTCGGCGGAGAACGAGCGTGCCAGCGTGCTGTGCAACACCATCCTCAAGGACTTCGCGCTGACCAACAAGCTGCTCAAGCTGGTCAACGCTGTGCATTACAACCACTTCGGTGGTCATGTCAGCACTGTGTCGCGCGCGGTTGCGATTCTGGGTTTCGACGGCGTGCGCAACGTCGCGTTGTCGCTCGTGCTGCTCGAACATCTGCAGAACAAATCGCAGGCCGGCGCGCTGAAGGAAGAGGTCACCGCCACTTATTTCAGCGGCGTCATGGCGCGCCAACTGGTGCAGCGGCTCGGCGTGCGCGATGCCGAATACGCCTTCATCTGTGCCATGTTCCACCGGCTCGGCAAACTATTGGCGGTGTTCTATCTGCATGACGAGGCGCAAGCGGTCGAACGATTGCGTGAGGCGCGCGATCTCGACGAAGCACACGCCTCGGCGGAAGTGCTCGGCATTTCCTACGAGGAACTGGGCATTGGCGTGGCCAGGGAATGGAAGTTTCCGGATGAGATCGTCGACAGCATGCGTCACGTGAGCGAACCGCTGCGCAGTCGCGAATTGTCGGCCATCGATCGCATGCGCGCGCTGAGCACCCTGTCCAACGAGTTGTGCGAGACGGTGCGCGCGCCGGAAGAAGAACGACCATTGCTGTTGAGCGTCGTGGTGGAGAAATTCGGCCGTGGCCTCAAGGTCAACGAAAAGCTGTTGCAGACCGTGATCAGCGAATCGGCCACGGAGGTCGCGCGCGAAGCGTCGCTGCTCGGCATGAGCACCGGTAAGAGCAGATTGCTGGCTGCCGCGCGTGAGTCCGGCGCGTCGAGCATGCCTGAGGCGACGACGCCGCAGGCCGAGGGCGACACGCTCGAAACGGTCGTCGCAGACGCAATGCTGAGCGGCAGCGGCGGTTCCACCGCCGAGAGCAACGTGCCACCCGCGGAAATGCGTCGTACGGCGCTCTCCGCCGGGGTGCAGGACATCACCAATACGCTCGTCGGCGATTACGAACTTAACGACGTGCTGCGCATCATTCTGGAAACCATGTATCGCGCCATCGGCTTCAAACGCGTGCTGCTGCTGGTGCGCGATCAGCGTGCCGGCGTGCTGCGCGCGCGCTTCGGTTTCGGTAGCGATGTGAATGACGTCGTAAAAAAAGGTTTCGCGGTGCCGTTGAATGGTCCGCGGGATATTTTTTACGCCGCCATCAGCCAGGGGGCAGACCTTTGCATTGCAGACCTGAATGCGGAGAAAATCCGTCCGCATGTCCCGCAGTGGTATCGCGAGCTGATCGTCGCGCATGGAATGGTCTTGTTTCCCGTTCTGGTCAATCACCGCCCAGTCGCGTTAATCTATGCCGACGCCGACGTCCCGGAGGTGCTGCATTTTCAACCCGAGGAGTTGAATTTGCTGAAAACCTTGCGTAACCAGGCGGTGCTCGCGATCAAGCAGAAGAGCTGAGAGGCGGGAGTGGTCGCACTGTTGCATGAAGCAAACGAGGCCTTCGCAGAAGCCTCACAACAACGGCAATCCATGAATCAAACGCTGACCGCGGCGGTGCTGTTCGCCGATGTGGAAGGAAGCACCGCGCTGTACGAGCGGCTGGGCGATGCCGCCGCATTGTCGCGCATCGGCCCCTGTCTGGCGCGCATGAAAGCCATCGTGGTCGGTGGCCAGGGCCGCGTCATCAAAAGTATCGGCGATGGCGTGATGTGTCTGTTTTCCAATCCGGCCGACGCCTTGCGCGCGGCCGTCGATATGCAGATTGCGCAAACCGATCGCGAAGACGGCCTTGCCCTGCGCATCGGGTTTCACGCCGGCGAAGTCATCCTGCGCGATGGCGATGTTTACGGCGATACGGTCAACGTCGCCTCCCGCATCGAGGAAATGGCCAAGGGTGAGCAGATTCTGACCACCGGGCCGACCGTCGCGCTGCTGCCCGAGTACCTCAAGCACGGTCTGCGTCGTGTGGGCCATGTCGATATGCGTGGCAAGGAATTGCCGGTCGATTCCTTCGAAGTCATCTGGCGCTGGAGCGAAGACCTCACCCTCATGGAAGGCGCGGCCAGTCAGGCGCCCGCGCAGAGCGCGAAGCTGTGGTTGCGCTATCGCGGCCGCGAGATCGAACTCAGTCGCGTGGATCGCGAATTCACCATCGGACGCGAACCGGGCTGCGACCTCGTCGTTCCGCAGCCGCGTGCCTCGCGTCTGCATGGTCGCATCGAATATCGCGGCGGCGTGTTCGTTCTGCTCGACCTGTCCGCCAACGGCACCTTTGTTCATTTCGACGGCGATCGCGAATTCGTCTTGCGTCGGTCCTTCGTGCCGCTGCGCGGCAGCGGTCACATCGGCCTAGGCCTGAGCACCACCGGCATGGGCGCTGAGGATTCGCTCGACTTTCGCTGCGAGTAAATTTCCTTTGGTCTGTGTAACTTAGCGTGCGCCACGCGCGCGTATGCGGTTTTTCAGCGGGCCGATTTACCGCCTTTTCGAGCAAAGTCGGCTATGATCGCGGCCTGCCCGTCGTTCTTCCGCGCACATCAAAGCAGGCGCATCGCGACGGGAACGTTGTCGATATCAACAATGGTTGACAGCGTATTTACAGTTCCGGCAGTGCAACCGCTGCATACAGTTTTCAACAACGAGCATGGCGGATACCTTCTTTCTTCCCGACTGGCCGATTGTCACCAACCAGATGATCTGGGTCGGCCTGCTGCTGCTGTCCGGCATCGTCGGCGGCGAGGTGGCCAAGCGTTACGCGCGCCTGCCGCGCATCACCGGCTATGCGGCGGCGGGTCTGTTGCTCGGTCCCGGCGCCTTCGGACTGATCGGCACGTCGCTGCTCGGCGAGTTGCGTGTCTTCGTCGACATTTCGATCGGCCTAATTCTTTTCGAACTCGGTCAGCGGCTCGATCTGCGCTGGTTGCGACGCACGCCCGCACTGGTGCTGATGGGGATTGCCGAAGCCGTCTGCGCGGCGCTGCTCGTCTTCTTCACGCTGCATTACTACTTCGACTACGCGGCCTTGTCGGCTGCGGTGGCAGGCGCGATTGCCGCCTCGACCTCGCCGGCAGTGGTCATGCGCGTGGCCGCCGAACTGCGCGCCGAAGGACAGGTGACCGAGCGCGCGCTGATTCTCGTGGCGGTGAACAGCGTGCTCGCATTTCTCGCCTTGACCGTGCTCGTGCCGTGGGTGCATCTGGAATACGAAGGCAGCGTGATCGCGGTCCTGCTGCATCCGCTCTATCTGCTGGTCGTGTCGTTGCTGCTGGCGTTCGCCGCCGCCTGGACCACGTTGAGAATCGTCACCCTTCTTGGCAAGAGTCCCGAGCGTCAGTTCGTGCTCGTCATTGCCATGGTCGTGCTGACCGTCGGTGCAGCCATCCTGCTCAAGGTGTCCGTCCTGCTGGCGTTGCTGGCCTTCGGTGCGTTGGTGCGCACCTTCGATAGCAAGCATCACTTCATCGTCGTCGATTTCGGACGCGCGGGCCATTTGTTCTACGTCATTCTGTTCGTCGTCACCGGAGCGAGCCTCGATTTGCGCCTGCTCACGGTGGTGGGCGGTGCGGCGCTTGCATTCGTGTTCGTGCGCTGGGCCGGCAAGGCGATTGGTGTCCTGGCGCTGGCGCCGCTGGTTGGCCTGTCGTTCCGTCACGCCGCGCTGCTCGCTGTCGCCCTGGCGCCGATGTCCGGCCTGGCCGTGGTGATGGTCCACGAAACGTCGAGTCTGTACCCGCAGTTGAGCGAAAGCATTGCGCCTGTCGTGCTCGCGGCCGTGGTGATTCTTGAACTGTTGGGGCCGATCGCAACACAATACGCGCTGCGCCGCGCCGGCGAGGCAAGTCCAGAGTCCATAAACTGATGAGCGAAACCCTGACGTTCTGTGAGTCGCAACCGCTCACCCTGGGGGTCGAGCTGGAGTTGCAACTCGTCAATACGCGCGATTACAACCTCACGCGCGGCGCCTCCGATCTGCTTGCCGCGGTGGCCAAGCGGCAGCATCCGGGCGACATCAAGCCCGAGATCACCGAAAGCATGATCGAGATCAGCACCGACGTGTGCGAAACGCATGCGCAGGTGCTGCACGAACTCAATATTCTGCGCACGTTGCTGGCCGATCTGGCCGAGCGCCTCAATCTCGCGCTGGCCGGCGGCGGTACGCATCCGTTCCAGAAATGGAGCGAGCAGCGCATTTACGACATGCCGCGCTTTCTCCATCTACAGGAGCTGTACGGTTATCTCGCCAAGCAGTTCACGGTGTTCGGCCAGCATGTGCATATCGGCGTGCCGAGCGGCGACGAAGCGGTGCGCAATGCGCTGCTGCTGTCGCGCTATGTGCCGCACTTCATTGCGCTGTCGGCGTCATCGCCGTATTCGCACGCGGCCGACACGCAATTCGATTCATCGCGTCTGAATGTCATCAACGCTTTTCCGCTGTCGGGCTTCATGCCGGTGGTGGACGATTGGGCGGCATTCAACCGGTACTTCGACACCATGCGCGGTTACGGCATCGTCAAAAGCATGAAGGACTTCTACTGGGACATCCGGCCGAAGCCCGAGTACGGCACGATCGAACTGCGGGTGTGCGATACGCCGCTCACGATTCAGACCGCCGCCGATCTGGCCGCCTATGCGCAGGCGCTGTGTGCGCATTTTCTCGCCCATCCGGAGATGCGCGCACACCCAGGTCTGCAGCTTGTCTATGCCTATAACAAGTTCCAGGCATGCCGCTTCGGACTGGAGGGCACGCTCATCGATCCGACCAGTCAGCAGCCGGTGCCGCTGGCACAGGAGCTGATCGACATGCTCGCCACCGTGATGCCGTATGCGGCGGAGCGTGGCGCGGGCGATGCCATCAAACGTCTGATGCACATGGCGGCGTCGCGCACCAACGATGCACGCAAACTGCGCGAAGTCATGGAGCGCAACGGTTCGCTGAGCGACGTGGTGCGCGAAGCAAGCACGCTTTGGATGAAGGGCTGAGGGAGAGGGAATTTATCCTCGTTTCCGGCACTCCTCTGCCGGAGCACCTGCCCCGCACGCGGCGATTATTGGACTACGCCCGCTTTTTATCCCTATATCCCTATGGTTGTCCCTGGTTCGGCCGTTAATCTTCAAGTAATAAAAAAATTTATATTGAGGTAGCGGGTGTTCCGAACATTGAAAGGGCGCGCTGCGCTTGCTGCGGCGATCTTGATCGCGTTGGGTGTGGCGTTGGTGACGACGCTGCAATCCCGTTTGACCGAACGGGCCGTGTTGGCGTCTATCGTGGCGCAACACGAGGCACACACGCAACGCGCGGCAAGCGATATCGGGCAGAAGCTGCAGCTTGCGCGCGCCACGCTCAGCGAGTTGGCATCCAGCGTGCCGACCGATTTTCTCGGCAACCCACCTGCGCTCGATGACTATCTCAGGATGCGCGTCGGTTACCGTGCGCTGTTCCAGAGCATCACCATATTCGATCTCAACGGTTACGCGATCGGCGCGATGCCGTCCATCGATCACACAAAAGCCGCGACCTCCACAGCGGACCGCGACTGGTTCCAACAGTCGATCGCCAACGGCGGCGTGTCAGTGGTTTCGAACCCG
>DATCWO010000105.1:0-3982 GCA_036566325.1 Burkholderiales bacterium
GGCTAGGCAGGCCGGCAATGACGGCCGGGAATCACGAGCTTTAGGCAGGCCAAGCGAAGGCATGGCTGTGCTGCCCCGCTCTGCACTGCCGCCTGCTCTCCGCGGCCGCTAGAATCCTTCCAGCACGATCTTGCCGCGTGCGCGTCCGCTTTCAAGCATGGCGTGCGCGCGCCGGAGATTGTGCGCATTGATCAGGCCGTAATGTTCTGCCAGCGTGGTGCGCAGCACGCCGCGATCGACCAGCTGTGCGACATTCTTGAGAATGCGATGCTGTTCGATCATGTCCGGCGTTTCGAACAGCGAACGCGTGAACATCAGTTCCCAATGCAGCGACAGGCTTTTGCGTTTGAGCAGGCGCACATCGATGGGCGCGGGATCGTCGATGAGTGCGAATTTGCCTTGCGGTGCGAGGGCTTCGACGGCGTGCGCGAAATGCGCATCGGTGTGGGTGAGGCTCGCGACGTATTCGACCTGCGCAATGCCGATGCGGCGCAGTTCGTCCGTCAACGGTTTGCTGTGGTCGATGACATGATGTGCGCCCAGTTCGCGCACCCACGCTTGCGTGTCGGGACGCGAGGCGGTGCCGATGACAGTGACGCCGGTGAGTTGTCGCGCGAGTTGCACCATGATCGATCCGACGCCGCCGCCCGCGCCGATGATCAATAGATGCGTGTTCGTCGGCTTGTCACCTTGTTCGATGCGCAAGCGATCGAACAGCAATTCCCATGCGGTCACGCTGGTGAGTGGCAACGCCGCGGCATGGGCGAAGTCGAGCGAGTGCGGCATCGGGCCGACGATGCGTTCATCAACGAGTTGCAGTTCGCTGTTGCTGCCTGGTCGCGCAATGGTGCCGGCGTACCAGACGCGCTCGCCGGGCTTGAACAACGTGACATCCGGTCCGACTGCGCGCACCACACCCGCAGCATCCCAGCCGAGAATTTTGTATTCGCCTGCGGGCGGCTCGGTGTTGCGGCGGACTTTGGTATCGACCGGGTTGACCGATACCGCTTTCACTTCGACGAGCAGGTCGCGACCTTGCGGCTCGGGTGCAGGAATGTCGAGATCGATCAACGCATGTTCGTGTTCAACGGGCAGGGATTTCCGGTATCCGACGGCTTTCATGGCGCTCTCCTTGGTGCGCCTAGCCTAAGGAAAATTGAAACGAATGCCAAGGAACGTTCTCTTTGGTGTCGTGGCAATCGTCGGTTCGCGTGGTGACGGTCGCAAAAAAAGGGCCGCGCACGCGCGGCCCTGTTGTCGATCGGGAACCTCAGCCCATCTGGTGTTTCAGGTTGGACAGCTCGCTGTGCGTCTGCTGCACCGCCTGTTGCAGTTTCGAATCGATATTGCCGGCCTGATTGCAGGCCTGCAGGGCACGATCGCTCAGTTCTTCCATTTCGTTGACGCATTGGCGAATCTTGTTTTCGTCCTGCTCCTGCAACAGTTGACGCGCGCGGTCGGAACGCTGATCGAGCTGGCGGATGGAATCCCGCAGTTGTTGCGGTGCCGAAGCACTTTGCTGGCAGGCGCTGTCCGCATCATCGATGCATTTTTCCACGCGGGAAAAACGTTGTTGCACTTCGCTCAGTTGCATAGTGACTCCTTGTGGGGTTTGCTTAGGACAGAAAGCTGCGTTTGTGGACGCGCATCTAAACGTTGCAAGGGCTGTTCCTCACGCCTCTGCATTGGGACGACTGGGATCGAGGGATCACGTCGGCAATTGTTGTGCGGCTGAGTGCCTGATTTACATATCGCCTCGACGAAAAAAACCGGCGTGCTCCTTGCGAAGTCACGCCGGTGGAGGGACAGGCAATCGGTTGTTTAACTTTCGGCCTTGGCCAGCGCCGCATCGGTTGCGATGTAGACGTCCTGAGACGGTGCGCGCAAACCTTTGACGACTTGCGAGGCGAATGCCACGGCGCCGATGATGAACGCCACGTCGCCGATGGTGCGCAGCCAGCGCAACGCTTCGAGGAAAGGTTGCTGCAGGAACGCTTCACTGCGCGCGTACCACAACCCTTCGCTGGCGCTGGCGTAGAACTGGAACAGTCCGATCGGCAGCAGGCTGACCGCGATCATCAGCGCGATGCCGCCGTTCAGCCACCAGAACGCCGTGCCCATCAACTTGTCGTTGAAGACGAAGGCGGGGCGGATGTAGCGCAACACCAGGATGGTGAAGCCGAGCGCGAGGAAGCCGTACACGCCGAACAGCGCTGCGTGTGCATGCGTCGCCGTGGTGTTGAGGCCCTGCAGGTAGTACAGCGAAACCGGCGGGTTGATCATGAAGCCGAATACGCCGGCGCCGAGCATGTTCCAGAACGCCACGGCGATGAAGCACATCAGCGGCCACTTGAGTTGTTCCATCCACGCCGCGCGTACGCGCAGGCGCCAGTTCTCCCACGCTTCGTAGCCGAGCACGACCAGCGGCACGACTTCAAGCGCGCTGAACGTCGCACCGACCGCCATCACCGGCGTGGTGGTGCCGGTGAAGTAGAGGTGATGGAACGTGCCGGGCACGCCGCCGAGCATGAACAGCGAGGCGGAGGCAAGGCTTGCCGTCGTCCCGACGGTGCGCGACACCAGGCCCATGGAGACGAAGATGAAGGCGAGGGCGGTGGTGGCGAACACCTCGAAGAAGCCTTCGACCCACAGATGCACGACATACCAGCGCCAGTATTCCATGATGGCGATGTGCGTGCGTTCGCCGTAGAACAGGCCGGTACCGTAGAACAGCCCGATGGCGACCACGGAGCAGGTCAGCAACACGAGCAGATGCTTATCGCTGCCGGGTTTGCGCAACGCGGGCACCATGCAGCGCAGCATCAGCGCGAGCCACAGCGCAATGCCGACGAACTTGCCGATCTGCCAGAGACGGCCGAGGTCGACGTATTCGTAACCCTGGTGACCAAGCCAGAAATTGAGATGCTCCGGCATCACTTGCGCGATCGCCATCCAGTTGCCGGCGAAAGAGCCGACCACCACTACGATCAGTGCCCAGAACAGGATGTCGACACCGATTTTCTGAAACTTCGGCTCCTTACCGCCGTTGATGATCGGCGCGAGGAACAGGCCCGCTGCAAGGAAGCCGGTGGCGACCCAGAACAATGCGCTCTGTATGTGCCAAGTGCGGGTCAGCGAATACGGGAACCACTTGGAGATCTCTATCCCGTAGAACTCCTGGCCCTCGACCGTGTAATGCGCGGTCAAGCCGCCCAGCAACACCTGGAAGACGAACAGCGCGACGATCAGGAAAAGATATTTGCCGAGCGCTCTTTGCGAAGGCGTGAGCGCGAAAGTCGTGAGCGGATCACGCGCGGGCGCGGGCGGATCGGCCTCCTCATGATTGCGCATCCAGGCCCACGCCCAGACCAGCGCGCCGATGCCGGCCACCAGCAGCACGACGCTGACAATCGACCAGACGATGTTTTCCGCCGTGGGGCGGTTGTCGATCAGCGGTTCATGCGGCCAGTTGTTGGTGTAGGTCGCCGTTTGGCCCGGCCGTTCGGTGGAGGCGGTCCACGCCGTCCAGGCGAAGAACGCGGACATATCGTCGCGTCGCTTCGCATTGGGCAGCGTGTTCTCTTTCATGGCGAAACTTTCGCGCGAACTCTTCAGCGTTGCATCGTCGCTGAACAGTGCGTCGTAATACTTCGCCGTGGCGGCCATGGCGGCGGCGCGACGCGTCGTGATGACCGCGGTGCCGGTGCTCTCGTCGTAGGTGTTGCGCCGGTACTCGGTCTTCATCCGATGTTGCAGCGTCTGTTGCGCGTCGGCGTCGAGCGAGGCGTAGGGCGCGCCGTACTCATCCTGCGCGGCGAGTTCGAGCCACGCCAGCAGTTCACGATGCAGCCAGTCGGCCGTCCAGTCCGGCGCCTGATAAGCGCCGTGACCGTAAATCGAACCGAGTTGCATGCCGCCCACCGATTGCCAGGCGGTCTGACCGTCGAGAATTTTGTCTTGCGTCGAAATCAGCGTGCCGTCG
>DATCWO010000297.1:0-9428 GCA_036566325.1 Burkholderiales bacterium
GCTTCCTTCAGCGCCGTGATGTCGGCATTGGTGCCCACCATGCGCACGGCGCGACCGTCGGCATCACGATCAACTACCTTGCCCTGCGTGATGATCCAGCGCCAGGTATTGTTGTGCGCCCGCGCGCGAAACTCGTACTCGAACGCAGGCGTCTCGCCCTTGATCGCCCGATACAGTCGGGCGCGATAACCCGCCGCGTCCTGCGGGTGAATGACCAAGCCAAGCGCCTGCGCCGTGGTCATTGTTTCGCCTGGCGTGCCGCCCAGCATTTCGCTCCAGCGCTCGCTCAGGTAAATCGTACCGCCGGCGATATCCCAGTTGAATATCGCCACGTTGGAACTGGTCAGCGCGAGATGCATGCGCGCAGTCGCTTCACGCGCTTCGGCTTCGCTCGATTTGAGCGCGCTGGCGTCCTCGCACACGATGAGCAGCACCAGAGCGCCATCGGGCTCTGCGACTGCGCGTATGGTCTCGCGCACCCAGAGGCAGGTGCCATCTTTTCTACGTGTGCGGAATTCCCAGGTTCGAGGACGCCCGATATGCGTCAGACACTCGGATAGCGCCTTGCCGACCGCGGCGCGATCCTCCTCCACCATCGTTTCCAGCACGCTGCGGCCGATCAGTTCATGTGGCAGAAAGCCGAGGCGCTGCGCGCCGAATGCATTGACCGACAAAACCATGCCCGCCGCATCAACCGTAAAGCACATTGCCGGATTGTTGTCGTACAGCGCGCGATAGCGCGCTTCGCTACTACGCAGTGCGCGCTCCGACTCGGCGAGCTGGGCCAGCCGCCGTTCGAGTTCGGCCAACGCGTGCTGAAAGTAATTCAGCGTCGGATCGATGCGCTTGTGTCCTGCATGCGCACGCTGCATGGTTTTGATGTCGGGTTGGTAAATCATTGCGCGTCCATGCTTGATGGAGCGACGGGGAAAGCGAACGCGGCCGACGAAGCCGGAGGGCGATAGCGCGATGTGGCGGAAATCGAATCCGGCTGAGAGCGCAATCTGCTCATGAAGTGCGGCTGCGGTAACGATTGCACGCTGGCTCCCCTTTCCAAGTGCGCGTTCTTATCGGTGCATGCGGATGTACCGGCTTTAGCCCCTGTGCGGCTAACAGACCCCTCCGGACGATTCGTCTGCTCACCCTCAGGCCTCCCGCGATTGCGCCGGTTATATTTTACGTACGTCCAATGGCTTAGGCGCGAACCTTAAGGTTGAATGCTAATCGCGGCCGGGGCAAGGAAGCAAGCTTTCTCGGCGCAGCTCGCCAGGCCGGCTCCGTGCTCGCCCACCAAGCCGGAAAAGTGTCCCGCCCGGACGACAGGAACGTCGTCTGCTAGACAGTTGCGGGGGCACTCTATGAACAAACTCGGAACTGACATGCATAACGAAAACGTCGACTTCGGCCGGTGGCAGCTCTCCATCGGCGCGGTGGAGCGCGACACCGGTTTGTCGAAGGACACGTTGCGCGTCTGGGAAAAGCGTTACGGGTTTCCACAACCCGAGCGGGACAAGTTCGGCGAACGGGTCTATCCGCAGGAACAGGTCGAGAAGCTGCGCCTGTTAAAGCGGCTGATCGATCGTGGCCATCGCCCCGGCAAGCTGGTTGCGCGCAGCGTGGACGAACTGCTCGAGCTTGCCGATCCGCCACAGTCTCGCCTCACGCCGTCTTCCCCACAGGCGACGCCGGCACAGCCCTTCGCCGCATTCAACACCAACGACATGGCCGAAATACAGCAGCAATTGCGTGACACGCTGATGCGTCAGGGTCTGCGCGAATTCGTGATCGGCACGGTGGCGAATCTGCACCATCAGATGAGCGAAGCATGGATGCGCGGCCAGCTGGCGCTTTACGAGGAGCGCCTGTATAGCGAGGCGCTGCACAGCGCGCTACGCAGCGGGCTGGCGGCGCTGCCGCTGCAGAGTCATTCCCCGCGGGTGTTGCTCGGCACCTTCCCGAACGAATCGCGCACCCTCGGCCTGTTGATGATCGAATGCCTGCTCGCCGGCGAAGGCGCAACCTGCATTTCACTGGGCGCGCAAGCGCCTGTGGTGGACATGATGCTTGCCGCGCGCGCACAGCAGGCCGATATCGTCGCACTGTATTTCAGTGCGTCCTATCCGATTACGCAGGCGCTGGAAGGGCTGACCGCCCTGCGTGACCAGGTCCCGGAGCGCACGCAGATCTGGATGGGCAGCGCCAACCCGGCTATCGTGCGACGCGCGCCGGCGAACGTCGTTCCACTGCCCAAGATCGAGATGGTGCCGGACGCCGTCGCGAGTTGGCGGCAGACCCACGGTGTCGGTTCGCTTTCCACTCATTAAATCGGTCGAGGGATGCAACTTTCGGGGTCCGTCGTCGTCCACTGACTCGGTCCGCAAGAATAGAAGGTAAAACTGCTACACTCCCGCGAGTGTTCTCGACCCACGGCATGCCAGGGGTTCCGCGCGGCAGTGCCGCTTAAGTTGACATCCAGACAATGCTCTATCCAGAAATTTTCAAATCCTTAGAACGGGTGCGCTGGGATATGGCGCGCGATGTGCCATGGGATCAGTTCGACGGTTCGAAGCTGACCGACGACCAGGCGCAGACCATCAAGATGAACGCGATTACCGAGTGGGCGGCGCTGCCGGCCACCGAAATGTTCCTGCGCGACAATGCCGATGACAGCGATTTCTCCGCCTTCATGTCGGTGTGGTTCTTCGAGGAACAGAAGCATTCGCTGGTGCTGATGGAATACCTCAGGCGTTTCCGCCCCGAACTTGCGCCCACCGAAGAGGAATTGCACGCGGTGCGCTTCGAGTTCGATCCGGCGCCGCCGCTGGAAACGCTGATGCTGCATTTCTGCGGCGAGATTCGCCTCAATCACTGGTATCGCCGTGCCGCGGAATGGCACACAGAGCCGGTGATCAAGAAGATCTACGAAATCATTTCGCAGGACGAAGCCCGTCACGGCGGCGCCTATCGGCAGTACATGAAGCGCGCCATCGAACGCTGCGGCGACGAAGCGCGTCTGGCGTTTGCCAAAATCGGCATGCTGATGGCGAGTTCCGGACGCAGTGGCAAGCCGCTGCATCCGACCAACCTGCACGTCAACAAAGGCATGTTTCCGCAGGATACGGTGCAGTCGAAACTGCCGGATCCCGACTGGCTCGAACACTGGCTCGACGAGCAGATCAGGTTCGACAAGGTCTGGGAAGGCAAAGTCGTGACGGCGATTCTGAAGAACTGCTCGATTCTGTTCCAGCGCACTTTCGAAACGGTGCAGGAACTGAATCGCTATCGTAAAGAGCTGGGTCCTGCGGCGCCCGCCGCAGTTTAGAGCTTGATGGGACGCGCGCGGTTGCAGACGGCAAGGTCATGACCGGCACCGTCTACCCGCGCCCCGGTTTCGAAGCGAAATGTTGCGCGCCTGCCGATCTGGCCGCACGCAGCGAAGCGCTGACTCGACCGCTGGTATTCACCAACGGTGTGTTCGACATCCTCCATCGCGGCCACGTTACTTATCTCGCGCAGGCTCGCACACTCGGCGCAAGCCTGGTGGTCGCGCTGAACAGCGACGCCTCGGTGAAGCGCCTCGGCAAGGGCGATGATCGGCCGCTCAATACCCTGGCCGATCGCATGGCGGTCATCGCCGCGCTCGCCTGCGTCGATCTCGTGACGTGGTTTGAGGAAGATACGCCGCTCGCCGCCATCGTTGCATGCCGGCCGGATGTGCTGGTGAAAGGCGGCGACTGGAAAATCGCCGCCATTGTCGGCGGCGCCGAAGTGCAGGGCTGGGGGGGCACGGTACACGCGATCCCGTTCGAACATCAGCGCTCCACCACCGCACTACTCGAAAAAATCCGCACCCGGCACGCTTGAGCGCCGGCGTGCTTCAGCCCGCCGCCTTCTCCGTCGGACACAAGCGCAGTTCCGTACCGCCAAAGCCCGCGGCAATCTCTTTCACGCGCGCACGCATGCCGTCGGGCACGTCGCGAATCTGCAAAAACACATTGGCCTGATCCTGGCGCTCGGTCAGCCGCGGTGCCGGTTGCAGCACTTCGATGGCTTGCCGCGCCTTGACAAGCGTGGCCGCGTCGAGCGGGCCGATTTCCAGGCACACGCTTGCGGCGGGCTGCAACGCCGCGACTTCCTGCACCGTCATCAGCCGGATGCGTTCCGGCTTGACCTGCTGTGCCGCCAAGGCTGACTGGTCGCGCGTGCGCTGCGCGTCGTGGTCGAGATAGGCCAGCAATGCCACGTTGGCCAACAGCAGGATCAATACGACGATTCGCATCGGTCGCTTAACGCTCGTTGAAAATCATGACGAGTGTTCGGCTTCGTCGGCGAGCGCCACGACGCCTTCGAGCACGAGATTCGGCACCACCATGCTGGGCACGCGCAGATGCGGCACCAGCGTCGCCGCGCCGCCACCCGAGATCACGCAGCATGCATCGGCTGGGAGTTGCCGATGCATGCGTTCGATCGCGCCGACCTGTGCACTGATGCAGCCGCTTTCCATCGCATCGGCCGTGTTGCGCGGCTGCTCGCGATAGTCGCCGCGCATGAGTTTCAGCGCCGCGGTGTGGTCGGCCAGCGAACGTTTCATCAAACCCAGACCCGGCATGATGAGCCCGCCGCGAAACACGCCGCCCGCGTCGAGCACATCCACCGTGGTGGCGGTGCCTGCCATCACGACCAGGCATTCGCGCCGCTGATATGCCCAGGCGGCAATGAGCGCCGCCCAGCGATCGACCCCCAACTGTTGCGGATTCTCATAGTCATTGGTTACGCCGCATGCCTGCACGCCGGTGGACAGCCAGAGCGGCTGCACCGCCCAGCGACCGGCCAGGTCGATGACGGTTTCGCGTACCGCCGGCCCGGCCACGTTGGCAATTGCGATGCGCGCGGGGGCCGGCATTTGTGCCCATGCCTCATAGGCACGTTCAAGTTCAGCCACCGGCGCCGCACCGAGCGCCGCCCAACGGCCGTCCGGCTGGCGCAGTCCCCATTTGATGCGTGAGTTGCCGGCGTCGACTGCGAGGATCATGCGGCCTCGCGCAAAGTGATTTCGCCGGCATGGAAGCGGCGCACACCGCCGTCCGTCAGCACCAGCAGGGCGCCGTCGTCGGCCACACCGCTGGCCAACCCCTCGATACTTTGTTGTTCATCCATCGCCATGCGCACCCGCCGCCCCTCGAAAGCGTGCAGGCGCAACCATTCGTTCTTGAAAGCGCGAAAACCGCCGCGCTCGAATTGCCGCAGGCCGGTTTCCAGTTCATGCAGTACGCTGACAAGCACCAGTTGGCGCGAAGGCGTCGTGCGCCCTACAGCACTAATGTCCGTGATCGGTTGATCGATGTTGGTCTGCAACGCGTCGTGCGCGCGGATATTCATTCCGATGCCGATGACGACGTCGGTGGAATCGTCTCCGCTGCGCGCGATCTCGATCAGAATACCGCCGAGTTTCGCGCCCGCACGCATCAGATCGTTCGGCCATTTCACCGCGACGTCGTCGATGCCGAGCCCCGCCAGGCCGTGCGCACAGGCCACCGCCACCGCAAGCGACAAACCGCCTAATGACTGCACCGGAAGCGCGATACGCCATCCTAGGCTGAAGGTAAGAGAATCGGCCAGGCCGGATTGCCACGCCTTGCCGCGCCGCCCCCTGCCGGCGGTTTGCAGTTCGCACACAAGAGCCTGTGCATGAATCTCATCGACGGATGCGCGCGCGAGCAGCGTTGCATTGGTCGACATGCATTGCTCATGTACCTTCACGTGCACATGCGATCCGCGCTGCTGCAGGCAGTCAGCGAGCGATGCCGCGTCGAGCAGATCCACCGGCTCGGCCAACCTATAGCCGGCCGCATCCACCTGTACAGTCACGCCGCGCTCTCGCAAAGCGCACACGCACGCATCGAGTTCGCCGGGCGACAAATGCAGCGCACGCAGCAGCGTGTCGCGGGGATGAAGCCCGCCCGCGTTCAATATGCGCAGGAGAATAAAAGCCGCCGTAGGCACGAAAATCAAGGGGTTGAAACGGAGCGCGCGATGGTAGCACGGTGCTCCCGGCCGCCCCGCACGTTACGGGGCGGCACTGCAAGTTCAGGACATCTGCGACTGCAGATAATTCTGCGCACCGACACTGTCGAGCAACGCGAGTTGCGTCTCGAGCCAGTCGATGTGTTCTTCTTCGGATTCGAGAATGTCTTCGAACAACTCGCGCGAGACATAGTCGGCCACCGACTCACAATATGCGATTGCCTCTTTCAGCACGGCGTGACCGTCTCGTTCAAGTTGCAGGTCACAGGACAGCGCTTCCTGCACTGTTTCGCCAATCAATATCTTGTTGAGGTCCTGCAGATTCGGCAGGCCTTCCAGAAAAAGAATCCGCTTGATGAGCTTGTCCGCATGCTTCATTTCGTCGATGGATTCTTCGTATTCGTGCTTATAGAGCTTCTCGAACCCCCAGTTCTCGAACATGCGCGCATGCAAAAAATACTGGTTGATGGCAGTGAGTTCGTTGGTGAGTACGCGATTCAGAAACTGGATGACTCGCTGATCGCCTTTCATGGCTTGTTCCTGCAGTGAGGCCGCATCGTGCACCGCGGCAGTTGAGTCGCACGGCGCAGAGGCGCCGTCCCAGCAGCGAAGATAGCACGCGCGGACGCGCCGCCGGCTGACGTGCAGTCAGCGGACCTGAAACGGGAGCAAGGGCGAAGGTTAAGCGGCTTCGAGAATCTCGGCGCTGTTCGCGGTGTGTTCGCGCAGCACGCGATCGGCGACATCGGCACAGCGTCCACAACAGCTGGCGACGCCCAGTGAATCGCGCAAATCGCAGAGCGAGCGAGCGCCCAGATCGGCGCATTGACGAATCTCGCGATCGGTAACGGCATTACAGACGCAGACGTACATGGGCTTCCCGCGAGACTAGTGTTACGAATGGGAATGATTATCAACAAGACAATTTAAAGATGCAAGTAATATTTTAGGCCTTACAAAATTCGCTCAATAGCCATTAAACCATTGAGGTGTTGGGGGATTACGCGCGCATCTTTTCTTGACTCTACAAATGAGAATCGTTATCGTTCGCGGCCATGAATTCCAAGAACGAACAAACTGCTGTTCAGAACACCCCGACGCACCCGGTTGCAAGTGCTTCGACTCAACAGATGCGGGTCAGCAGTCAGGCCCTGTTGGGCAGCTCCGGCGAACTCGTCATTGAACATGGCGGCCGCGAATACCGGCTGCGTGTCACACAAAACGGAAAATTGATTCTGACCGCCTGAGCCCAGGCGTTCGCGGTTGCCGGTCGACCACACCACCGGCGCTCATGGAGAAAGATGTTGCTGGCACCTTTGGCTGCGCCCCGCCCCCCGCGCACCCACGTTTCGAGCCTCGTCATCACCGGCGTATTGCACATAGCCCTGGTGGGGCTGATCCTCTATCACCAACCCGTCGGCATCGCTCAGACCAGTAGTGCGCCCATCATGGTGAGTTTCATCACACCGCCGCGGGTCGAACCGCCGGTGCCGATCCCGCCAAAGCCGATCGTCAAACCTCGACCGAAGCCGGTGGCGAAACCCAAGCCCCAGCCGATCATCACCAGCAAGAGCCCTGAGCCGGCGCCTTTCGTCGCGCCGCCCGAGCCGAAGCCCGAGCCCAAAGTCGAAGAAGCGCCTCCGCCGCCGCCCGGCCCGAAGGTGGTTGAAGCACCGGTGGAAGTGGCGCCGCCGCGCTTCAGCGCCGATTACCTGCGCAATCCGAAACCCGATTACCCCGGCCTGTCCCGTCGACTGCATGAGGAAGGCACTGTCGTGCTGCGCATCTATGTCTCACCACAAGGCATGCCGGAACGCGTGGAACTCAACAAGTCGAGCGGCTATGCGCGGCTCGATCAGTCAGCCCTCGAAACCATCAAGCAACACTGGAAATTCGTCCCCGCCCGGCGTGGCGATACACCGGTCGGCGGCTGGGTACTGGTACCGATCGCATTCACCCTGCAAGGATAAGAAGTCATATGGAACCCACTCAAAGCTTCGGCATTGCGCACTTTCTCGCGCAAACCGATGCCGTCGGCAAAACACTGTTCTTCGTTCTTTTGATCATGTCGCTGGCCACCTGGTATCTCATTGCGGCGAAAAGTCTGCAGGGCTTTCTCAGTCGTCGACGCACGGCGCGCTTTCTCACTACCTTCTGGAACATGCCTTCGCTCAGCGGCGTCGAGCGTCATCTGGAACAACACCACCCGGACGAACCGTTTTCGCACCTGGCCTATCACGGCATGGTGTCGGTACGGCATCACGCGCAGCACGGGATCACGCGTCTGGATGAAGCGGGCACCGCGGCGGATTTTCTGACACGCTCCATGCGCCGCGTCATCGATGAAGAAACCACGCGCCTCGAGTGGGGTCTCACCGTGCTCGCCTCGGTTGGCAGCACCGCGCCCTTCGTCGGGTTGTTCGGCACGGTATGGGGCGTCTATCACGCGCTCGTCGCCATCGGCATTTCCGGTCAGGGCACGCTCGACAAAGTTGCCGGGCCGGTCGGCGAAGCACTCATCATGACCGGCGCCGGCCTTGCTGTCGCCATCCCGGCCGTGCTCGCCTACAACACGTTCGTGCGCTCCAATCGCGTCGTACTGGCGAAGCTCGATGCCTTTGCGTACGACCTGTTCGCCTTCCTCACCACCGGCGCGCACTTCAGCGACGCAGAAGCGAACAGCAGCACGCCGCATCACGCCAAACCGCAAATCGTCAAGGGAGCGGCGTAATGGCCTTCGGCGGATTCCATCGCACGACCGGCACACACGTAACAAACGAAATCAACATGGTGCCGCTGATCGACGTCATGCTGGTGCTGCTGGTGATTTTCATCGTCACTGCACCGCTGCTGACGCACTCGGTCAAGATCGACCTGCCGCACGCATCGAGCACACCGAATGAGACCAAGCCGGAACACGTCTCGCTCTCGATCGACACCAACGGCGTGCTGTTCTGGAACGGCGAACGCGTCGAACACGACGAAGTGAAACGGCGGCTCGCCACCATGGGACAGAAAACGCCGGATGCCGAACTGCACCTGCGCGCCGACAAGACCACTGAATATCAGGCGCTCGCGGAAGTGATGGCCGATGCCGCTGCGGCGGGGGTGAAGAAAATCGGTTTCGTGTCGGATCCGTCAGAGCAACGATAGTCGGTGCGGTGAACTATCGCTTCTAGTCCCTGAGTGAAGACGATCGGGCGAAAGCCCGATCGCTCACCAATAATAGCGGTGGTAAGGGTACCCTGCCCAGTACGGGCCGTAGAAACCCGGATAGCCGGGCCAGCCGTAAAAGAAGTATTGATCGCGCGTCCGCTGATACTCGTCCCAGCGCTCGGCCGCAATGTAGGTCTCCTGCATATAGTCGATGACTTTGTCCGAGACACCTCGCGACTTGAGGTCGG
>DATCWO010000067.1:0-9506 GCA_036566325.1 Burkholderiales bacterium
TTCACCGACCTGAGCGTTTTCGAAAACGTTGCGTTCCCGATACGCGAACGTACGGACCTGCCCGAAGCGATCGTGCGCGATCTCGTGCTGATGAAGCTCGAAGCGGTGGGCTTGCGTGGCGCCGCGCAGATGCGCCCGCAACAGCTTTCGGGTGGTATGGCGCGTCGCGTTGCGCTGGCGCGGGCGATCGCGCTGGATCCACAATTGGTGCTGTACGACGAGCCTTTCACGGGCCTCGACCCGATTTCTCTGGCCATTACCGGCAAGCTGATTCGTAATCTCAACGACGCGCTCGGTGCAACGTCGATCATCGTGACGCATGATGTGCAGGAATCGCTGCAGATCGTCGACCATGTTTATTTTGTGTCCGAGGGAAAAATCGTGGCGGACGGCACGCCGGATGAAGTGCGACGCTCCGACATCCCCTTTGTGAAGCAGTTCGTTCAAGCTGAGCCCGATGGCCCCGTGCCTTTTCATTACCCTGCGCAACGCGCGTATCGACAGGAGTTGCTCGGATAACGATGGGTACGCTGCTCGATTTCGCTGAACGGCTGGGCGCGTACGTCAACCAGCGGGTTTCGCGGCTGGGGTTCGCCGCCCGTTTCCTGTGGGTGATGCTCAAGGTCTCCGGTACGAGCCTGCTGCGGCTGCATCTGACCATTCGCGAAATTTACTTCGCCGGCGTCTTATCGCTGATTATCGTGTCCGTTTCGGCGCTATTCGTCGGAATGGTTCTGGCGCTGCAGGGCTACGATACGCTGGTGCGTTATGGTGCCTCGGAAGCGGTGGGTACCCTGGTGGCGCTCTCGCTGGTGCGCGAACTCGGGCCGGTGATCGCGGCACTATTGTTTGCCAGCCGGGCGGGCTCAGCGATCACGGCCGAAATCGGTCTGATGAAAGCGACCGAGCAGTTGGCTGCCATGGAAATGATGGCGGTTGATCCGATCGCGCGCGTCGTCGGCCCGCGATTCTGGGGCGGCGTGGTCTCCATGCCTTTGCTCGCGGCAATCTTTTCGGCCATTGGCGTCTTCGGCGGCTATCTGATTGCCGTCGTCCTCATCGGCGTGGACTTCGGTTCGTTCTGGTCGCAGATGCGCGCCGCGGTTGATTGGCAGAGCGATGTGGTCAACGGTATTTTGAAGTCCTTCGTATTCGGCATTGCGGTGTCCTGGATTGCCGTTTTCGAAGGTTACGATGCAATGCCGACGGCGGAGGGCGTCTCGCGCGCCACGACGCGCACGGTGGTGATCTCGGCGCTGGCGATTCTGATGCTGGACTTTGCCCTTACCGCCTTTATGTTTCGGGGGAATTGAAGCGATGATGAGTCGTAAGGCGATTGACGTCTGGGTGGGTATGTTCGTGCTTGCGAGTCTGGCGGCATTGTTCTTTCTTGCCTTGAGGGTCGCGAGCAGCAGCAACACCTTTACCAATGGTGTGGGCTATCACGTGCAGGCTCGGTTCGAGAATATCGGCGGCCTGAAGACGCGCGCGCCGGTGCGCAGTGCGGGCGTCGTGGTCGGTCGGGTGGATAGCATCCAGTTCGATAACGAAAGCTTCGAGGCGGTGGTCACGCTCAGCCTCGACAAGAATTTTGCCTTCCCCAAGGATACGTCTGCGAAAGTGCTGACATCCGGCTTGCTGGGAGAGCAGTACATCGGTCTCATGGCGGGTGGCGATATGGCGAATTTGAAAGACGGCGACACGATTAAAATCACGCAGTCCGCGATCGTCCTGGAAAATCTGATCGGACAGTTCCTGTACAGTAAGGCGTCCGGCGATGATGAACCGTCGCCTCAGGCGCGCTAAACGAATAGTCGATCGCCAAGGCGATTGTTGATTACCGGGCGTGCGAAGAGAATGAAATGAAGAAAAAATTTGTGCAGTCTCGATTCTGCGCCGCCGTAAGCGTGGTTGCGCTTGTTGCTTTGAGCGGCTGTGCGACGAGCGGCGGGGATCCGCGCGATCCCATCGAACCGGTAAACCGTGCGGTCTTCCAGTTCAATGACACCGTTGACAAGGCGGTGCTGAAGCCGGTCGCGCAAGGCTATAGGGCCGTGCTGCCCGGCCCGGTGCGCACCGGCGCGACCAATTTCTTCGCCAATTTGCGCGATCCCTGGATTGCGCTCAATCAGATTCTGCAAGGCAAGATCGAAGAGGGCGCGACCGATTTCATGCGCTTCGTGACTAACACGACCTTCGGCCTGGCCGGCATTTTCGACGTCGCCAGCGAAGGTGGCATGGAAAAGCACGACGAGGATTTCGGCCAGACGCTGGGCGTTTGGGGCCTCGATACCGGTCCTTATCTGGTACTGCCGATTCTCGGGCCAAGCAACGTGCGGGACGGTGCGGGGCGTGTGGCGGACAGCGCGGCTTATGTCCCTTGGGAGGGACCGGGGTGGGCGGACGCGGGTGACGAAGTGGCGTTGCGCAACAGCCTGACTGCAGCAGACCTGATCCAGACCCGCGCCGGGTTGCTGGACGCCGGCAACATTCTGGAAGAGGCCGCGCTCGATCGCTACGCTTTCGTGCGCGATGCCTATCTGCAGCGGCGTCGCAGTCAGGTGTACGACGGCAATGCCCCTTCACAGCGCGACGACGAAGATTATTATCAGCAAGCGCCGGCGAAGTCCGACGAACCGCGTGCTGAACCAAGCGCCGCGGCACCGGTCGTATCGCCGAGTACCGACAAAAACGACGCGCCGGTTCAGGTGCGCTAACCCCCTCTTTCGAAAGCATATATGCGTATCGCTCTGCTGTTTTTGCTTGCCTTCGGTCTGCTTCCGGCGACTCATGCGCAAACGCGTGCGCCTGATGAACTGGTCAAGTCGGTGACCAATGAAGTGATCGAAATCGTTAAGCACGACAAGGACATCCAGGCCGGTAACCCGCGCAAAGCGGCTGCGCTGGTGCAGGAGAAAGTACTCCCACATTTCGATTTCACCCGCATGACCGCGCTCGCTATGGGGCCAAACTGGCGCAAGGCGACGTCCGAGCAGCGCACCGCCCTGGTCGACCAATTCCGCACCTTGCTGGTACGCACTTACTCGACTGCACTCACTTCGTATCGTGATCAGGTAATCGACTACAAACCGCTGCGCATGCAACCGGCAGATACCGAGGTCACGGTGCGCTCGCTGGTCCGTCAATCGGGCGCGCAAGCAGTCAACATCGACTACAGCATGGAGAAACTCGACACCGGCTGGAAGGTCTATGACATGGCGGTGGGCGGGGTAAGTCTGGTGACCACTTATCGCGATACTTTCAATACCGAGGTTCGCAATTCGGGTATCGACGGTTTGATCAAGACGCTGTCGGAGAAGAACCGGCAACTCGCCAGCAACTGATGCCCGCACTTCTTGAAGGCAACCGCCTCGTCCTCGAAGGGGATGTCAACAGCGCGACCGTAGCAACGCTGGTGGGCATCAGCCTCGCCCATGTACGCAATGGGGCCGAGTCGGTGGATTTCAGTGCGGTGACCGATGTGGATTCCGCTGCCGTGGCGCTCGCGCTGCAATGCGCGCGCGAAGCCCGCAGCCTGAATCGCACGCTGACCTTCAGCAACCTCTCTCCCAAGTTCATCGATCTCGCCCGGCTTTATAACGTCTCGGATTTGTTCACCGACGCGCGCGCCTAGCGTGGCGCGAGTTTTCGGCGGACGCGCTTCATGATTGCGGCAATCGATATCAATGGCCTGACCAAGCGCTACCGCGCACTGCAGGCGCTGGCAGGCGTTGATCTGCAGATTCAGGAAGGCGAATTCTTCGGCCTGCTTGGTCCGAACGGCGCCGGCAAAACCACGCTCATCAGCATTCTGGCCGGTTTGGTCCGGCCTACCTCAGGCAACGCACGGGTCATGGGCCGGGACGTCGTCGGCGAATATCGCGCCGCTCGCCGTCTGCTCGGTGTGGTGCCGCAGGAGCTGGTGTTCGATCCGTTTTTCACCGTGCGCGAGACGTTGCGCATTCAGTCGGGTTATTTCGGCTTGAAGCGTAACGACGCCTGGATCGACGAGGTGATGCATCACCTCGATCTGACCGACAAGGCTGATGCGAACATGCGCGCGCTGTCGGGCGGCATGAAACGGCGCGTGCTGGTTGCGCAGGCGCTGGTGCATCGCCCGCCCGTCATCGTGCTCGACGAACCGACCGCCGGCGTGGATGTGGAATTGCGCCAGGGGTTGTGGGCATTCGTTCGCCAGTTGAACCATGCCGGCCACACCATCGTCCTGACCACGCACTACCTGGAAGAGGCGGAAATGCTGTGCAATCGCATCGGCATGCTCAAGCAGGGGCGCCTGGTCGCATTGGATACACCGGCCAATCTGATCCAGCGTCTACCCGGACTGCACCTGCAGGTCCGGATGGAGAGCGCGCTGCCCGATGCGCTGGCGGCGCGAGCGACGCACGACGAAAACGGACACTATCGCTTCAAGCTCGACGAGTACGCCGACGTCGAAATCACGCTCGCCGCGCTGCGCAACGCGGGCTGCCGCATCTTGGAAATGGAAGTCGCGCACCCCGATCTGGAAGAGGTTTTCGTCAACATCATGCACGGCGAGGCGACGCGGTGAATTCGGGCGAGGTGCGCAGCGGGTTCAGCACCCTGTTGTACAAGGAGGTGCTGCGGTTCTCGAAGGTGGGGTTTCAGACCATCGCCGCGCCCGTGCTGACGGCGCTGCTGTATCTGCTCATTTTCGGCCACGTGCTGGAAGACCATGTCGAGGTGTTCAAAGGCGTGGGTTACACCTCGTTCCTGGTGCCCGGCCTGGTGATGATGTCGATGTTGCAGAACGCCTTCGCCAACAGCTCTTCCAGCCTGATCCAGTCAAAGGTCACGGGCAATGTGGTATTCGTGCTGTTGCCGCCGCTGTCCTATCTGGAGTTTTACAGCGCATATATGCTGGCGGCGATGATTCGCGGCCTGCTGGTCGGTCTCGGCGTGCTGCTGATGACGCTGCCGTTTGTGCCCCTGCACATCGAGCAGCCGTTGTGGATCGTGCTGTTTGCGCTGGCCGGCACCGGCATTCTGGCAACGCTGGGAGTCATTGCGGGAATCTGGGCCGACAAGTTCGATCAGCTCGCTGGCTTCCAGAACTTCATCATCATGCCGCTCACCTTTCTGTCCGGGGTGTTCTATTCCATCTATTCGCTGCCGGAGTTTTGGCAGAATCTGTCCCACCTGAATCCTTTTTTCTACATGATTGACGGATTCCGGTATGGTTTCTTCGGGGTGGCGGATATCGATCCGCGCTTGAGTCTGTGCGTCGTCGTACTGTTCTACGGCGCATTGACGGCGACTACACTCACGCTCCTCAAACACGGCTACAAACTGCGGCATTAGCAAGGAAATAACTATGGTGCGTCCAGAAGACGTTCAGCGGTATATCGAGCAGGGCATGGCCTGCGATCTGGTGCGTGTGCTCGGTGACGGGCAGCATTTCGAAGCGGTCATCGTCAGCGGCGAATTTCGCGGCAAGAGCAAGGTGCAGCAACATCAGGTCGTCTACAAGGCGCTCGGCGATCGCATGCGTGCGGAGATTCACGCCCTGTCGATGCAGACCTACACGCCGGAGGATTGGGCCGCTCGTGGATAAACTCGCCATCCAGGGTGGTCTCCCGCTGGAAGGCGAGGTCCGCATTTCCGGCGCAAAGAACGCCGCGCTGCCATTGATGTGCGCGGCACTGCTCACCAGCGAATCGCTGCAGTTGAGCAACGTGCCGCATTTGCGCGACATCACCACCATGCTGCGCCTGCTCGGCCAGATGGGCGTCGATGTCATGGTGTGCGATAAGCAGGGTGTGACGCTGAATGCGTCGGCGCTGGGCGAACCGGTCGCGTCATACGAACTGGTCAAGACCATGCGGGCGTCGATTCTCGTGCTCGGCCCGTTGGTTGCGCGCCACGGTCGCGCGCGCGTTTCCCTGCCGGGCGGTTGCGCCATCGGACAGCGGCCGGTGGATCAGCACATCAAGGGCCTGCAGGCGATGGGCGCCGACATTCACGTCGAACATGGCTATATCAATGCGACTGCCGCACGGCTGAAGGGCGCTCGTCTCATCATGGATATGGTGACCGTAACCGGCACCGAGAATCTGATGATGGCGGCGGCGCTGGCCGAAGGAACGACGGTGCTGGAAAACGCCGCGCGCGAACCGGAAGTGGTCGATCTGGCGAACTGCCTGATCGCCATGGGCGCACGCATCAGCGGCGCGGGTACCGATGTCATCACCGTTGAAGGGGTCGAAGCGTTGCATGGCGCGCAGCATCGCATCATGCCGGACCGCATCGAAACGGGGACCTTCCTCGTCGCGACTGCAGCGGCGGGAGGCGCGGTGACGCTGCGTGACGCGGACCCGTCCATTCTCGAATCGGTCATCGACAAACTGCGGGAGTCCGGCGCGCAAGTACAGGTGTCCGGCGACAGCATTCACGTCGAGATGCGCGAGCGCCCTCGCAGCGTGAATTTGCGCACCGCGCCGTATCCCGCATTTCCGACCGACATGCAGGCGCAATTCATGGCGCTGGACGCGATTGCCGAAGGCACCGGTCTGATTACCGAGACGATTTTCGAGAACCGCTTTATGCACGCGCAGGAACTGGTGCGCTTGGGCGCAGACATCGAAACGACCGGCAATAACGCCATCGTGCGCGGTGTACCGGCGCTTGCCGGCGCGACCGTCATGGCGACCGATCTACGGGCGTCGGCCAGCCTGGTCATTGCCGGTCTGGTCGCACGCGGCGAGACCATCATCGACCGCATCTACCACCTGGATCGTGGTTATGAGGCCATCGAGGAGAAGTTGTCGCGGCTCGGTGCGCGCATTCGCCGGGTGAATTGAACAACAAAGCTTTGCTCGTGCGCCTGCTGAGGGCGCCGGGCCGGTCTTTTCGCCCGTCTTTCGAGTAGAATCCGTGCTTTAGCGCCAGTTGGAACACTCAAGGGGCACGTTCGACGCGCGGCGGCGTACGTGCTGCGGCGGATACTTTCCCTGCTCGTATATCGGCGCTACTCGCGACAATTCTTAGCACCTGAACGGATCATTTCAGTGTCCGGCATTACCATCGCCCTGTCGAAGGGCCGCATTTTCGACGAGACGGCGCCCTTGCTCGCCGCCGCCGGGATCGCTCCGCAGGAGAATCCCGAGACCTCGCGCAAACTCATTATCGGTACCAACCGGCCGGACGTGCGCCTCGTGATCGTGCGCGCCTCCGACACGCCGACTTACGTGCAGTACGGCGCGGCGGACGTGGGCATTGCCGGCAAGGATGTGCTTTACGAACACGGCGGCGAAGGCTTGTATCAGCCGCTTGATCTGGAAATCGCCAAGTGCCGCATGATGGTCGCGGTGCCGGAAGGCTTCGATTATGAGTCCGCCGTGCGGCAGGGCGCGCGCCTGAGAGTGGCAACCAAATACATCCGCATCGCGCGCGAGCACTTCGCCGCCAAAGGCGTGCACGTGGACCTCATCAAGCTGTACGGATCGATGGAACTCGCGCCGCTGGTGGGACTGGCCGATGCGATCGTCGATCTGGTCAGCAGCGGCGGGACGTTGAAGGCGAACAATCTGCGCGCAGTGGAAGAGATCATGCCCATCAGTTCGCGCCTGATCGTCAACCGAGCCGCGCTGAAACTGAAGCGCGATTTGCTGCAGCCTGTGCTCGATGCGTTCGAATCCGCGGTGACGCCCAATGGTTGATATCCGACGACTCAATACCGCGCAGTCCGACTTCGACGCGCAGCTTGCCGAGCTGACCGCCCTCGAAGCGGCGCAGGACGACAACGTCGATCGCGCGGTGGCCGGGATTCTTGCCGACGTGCGCAAACGCGGCGATGCCGCCGTGCTTGAATACACCGAACGCTTCGATCGCGTGTCCGCGGCATCGCTCGCTGAACTGGAAATCCCGCGCGCTGAATTGGAGGCGGCGCTCGAGCGTTTGCCGAGCGAGCGTCGCGAGGCGCTGGAGCAGGCCGCCGAGCGTGTGCGCCGTTATCACGAGCGTCAGTGCGCCGAATCGTGGAGCTATGTGGAGCCCGACGGCACCATGCTCGGTCAGCAGATCACAGCGCTCGATCGCGCCGGCCTTTACGTGCCGGGCGGCAAGGCCGCGTATCCATCGTCGGTGCTGATGAATGCCGTGCCCGCCAAAGTTGCCGGTGTGCGCGAACTCATCATGGTCGTGCCCACGCCGGGTGGCGAGCGGAACGAGCTCGTGCTCGCGGCGGCGGCGATTGCCGGCGTCGATCGCGTCTTCGCCATCGGCGGCGCACAGGCGGTCGGTGCACTCGCTTACGGCACTGCAACGATTCCGCAGGTGGACAAGGTCGTCGGCCCGGGCAACGCCTACGTCGCCGCGGCGAAGCGTCGCGTGTTCGGTGTGGTCGGTATCGACATGGTCGCCGGGCCATCCGAAATTCTGGTGATTTGCGACGGCGAAACCGATCCCGACTGGATCGCGATGGACATGTTCTCGCAAGCTGAACACGACGAGGTGGCGCAGGCAATCCTGATTTCGCCAAGCGCCGAATTCATCGACCGTGTGGCCGCCAGCATCGATCGGCAGCTGGCCGACATGCCGCGCCGCGACGTGATCGCGACTTCACTCGCCAATCGCGGTGCGCTGATTCAGGTGCGCAATCTGGACGAAGCGTGCGAAATCGCCAATCGCATTGCGCCAGAGCATCTGGAACTGTCGGTGCGCGATGCCGATGTGTGGGCAAAAAAGATTCGCCACGCCGGCGCGATCTTCATGGGGCCGTACACTTCCGAGGCGCTGGGCGACTACTGCGCCGGCCCCAATCACGTGCTGCCCACCTCGCGCACCGCGCGTTTTTCTTCGCCGCTCGGCGTATACGATTTCCAGAAGCGTTCGAGCCTGATCAAGGTGTCGCGCGAAGGCGCCGATACGCTTGGTCGCATCGCCGCGACGCTGGCATACGGCGAAGGACTGCAGGCACATGCGCGCTCGGCCGAATACCGGCTGAAGGGCAAGTGATGGGCACCTCCGTCAAAGCTCCGGCGGCGCTGGTGCGCGAGGAAATTCTTGCGCTCAACGCCTACCACGTCGCACCGGCCGCCGGCATGGTGAAGCTCGATGCGATGGAGAACCCATACGTCCTGCCGCCGGACATCAGCGCGGAACTCGGCGATCTCATTGCCGGTACGCCGCTGAACCGCTATCCCGATCCCACCGCGCCCACGCTGCGCGTGCGGCTGCGCGAGGCATTCGACATTCCGGCCGACTGCGAGCTGCTGATCGGCAACGGTTCGGACGAAATCATCACCATGGTGACGCAGACGCTCGCGCGTCCCGATGCGGTCATGCTCGCACCGGAGCCTTCGTTCGCGATGTATCGCATGAACGCAATCTACTCGCGCATGCGTTATGTCGGCGTGCCGCTGGCGGACGATTTCAGCCTGGATGCGGGGCGTTTTCTGGCGGCGGTGCGCGAACACCAGCCGGCGTTGACGTTCATCGCTTATCCGAACAATCCGACCGGCAACCTG
>DATCWO010000040.1:0-6898 GCA_036566325.1 Burkholderiales bacterium
ATGAACTTCATCGTGATCCAGATGAAGAACAAAAACCAAAGCGCTTCGCCGATCAATGTAGCGTTGATATTCACGCTAAATCTCCTAGTTCACCAATACAGCCGAGACCAAAACCCGGCTGCCAATCAACAAAGTTGCTTAGCTGCCGGTGGCGCCGCGCACGACTTCGATGAAGGGGTTGGCGAACAGCAGGTACAGGCCGATACCGACGCCGATCATGGACACGGCATCCAGCAGACCGGCGACGATGAACATTTTGACCTGCAGGGTCGGGATCATTTCCGGCTGGCGTGCGGAGCCTTCCAGAAAGCGGCCGCCCAGAATACCGAAGCCGATAGCGGTGCCGAGCGCGCCTGCGCCGATAAGAATCGCAACGGCGATCGAGACGTTACCCAGCAACAGTGACAGTTCCATTTTTGCTCCTCGTGAGAGTGGGATTTGAAGATAAAAAACTTAGTGGGATTCCGACGCCATGCTCATGTAGACAATCGTCAACATCATGAATATGAACGCCTGCAATGTGATGATCAGGATGTGGAACAGCGCCCATCCCAGGCTGAGGAAAGAGCTGAACGGGATCCACAGCCAGCCAGCGCCGGCCCAGACGGCCAACAGGATGAACACCATTTCGCCTGCGTACATGTTGCCAAACAAACGCAGGGCGAGCGAAATAGGCTTGGCGAGGTCTTCGATGATGCGGAACAGCAGATTGACCGGGAACAGCCATTTGCCGAAGGGCACCGTCAACGCTTCGTGGAGCAGACCGCGCGCACCCTTGAATTTGAAGTTGTAGCCGAGCATCAGGAAAAACACTGTGATCGACATGGCGAAGGTCAGGTTCGGATCGGTGGTCGGCACCGCCTTGAAGTAAGTGACGCCGGTAGCCTGCACCGCCATCGGCACGAAATCGACCGGGATCAAATCCATGGCGTTCATCATGAACACCCAGATGAAAATCGTGATCGCCAGCGGCGTCACCAGATCGCTTTTGGCGTGAAAGGTGTCCTTGACCTGGTTGTTCACCATCGAGACGACCATCTCGACGAAATTCTGGAAGCCGCCCGGGACGCCCGCGGTCGCCTTGCTCGCTGCGCGCGCCATGGCCAGGAAAACCACCAGGCCGATCACACCGGAAACCAACAGGCTGTCGACGTGAAAGGTCCAGAAGCCCTCGCCCACATGCCAGTTCGCCAAGTGGTGGCCGATGTATTCGGTAGATTTCAGTGCGGAGTCGGTTGCCATGGTCAGCCGATGAAAGCTCGATTCAATCCAAAATCAAAGCCACCCAATAAACCACAAGGGTGGCGGCGTAAGTCAAAAACAGGGGCAACGCTGCGACGCCCTTGAACAACACAAACACTGCAACGAAAAGCAGCACCGTGACCCCGAATCGCGAAAATTCGGCCGCATAGTGGCTCCGCGTCAGTAGCTTGGGATCGCTCGCTTGGGTCGCCATTCGTCCCGCGTACACCACGCTGGCGATAAAACCGATTGCCGCCCCCGCGAATGCGGAGTAAACGACGATCATGGTTCCGTACACAGCTCCCAGCAGCAATGCAACTGCGCTGCCAACCAAGGCTTGCAGGCCGATAATCCGTCGGATTCGTGCGCCGACCGATTTTATATGCTCAGGCACGCAAAACCCCGCAGCGCAAAACCGCGAGATTCTAAGGGGCTTTAGCGAACAGAGTCAAACCAGACTGACAGGAATCGGGCCGATATGCGCTATCGATGGAGTCGATTCCCAGGGTGCTTTTTTAACGGGTGGAAATGCGGATCGTTTTAGACACGAATGTGCTCGTATCCCTGCTGGTTTTTCGCGACCCGCGTTACGCCGCCATCTGGTCCGCGTGGGTGGGCGGCGAACTCACGGTGATGTCCGACGTCGAAGTCGCGGCCGAACTGGCGCGGGTACTCGAATACCCGCAATTCGCGGCGCGATGCGATCCGGCATCTGTCTATGAGGCCTATCGCTGCCGCGTCCAGATGCGGGGGCCGCACGCGCCTATAGAGCTGCCGCGCTGTCGGGATGAGGACGACCAAAAATTTCTGCTACTGGCCGCCGCCGGCGCGGCGGACGTCCTCGTCACCGACGACAAGGCGCTGCTGCGCCTGCGTCGCAAGCTGCGGTTCGCGATCGAGCGCCCCGCAGCGTTCCTCCGGCGATTGTCGGCTTAGTCGCCGCGACCATAACGGTGACCGATGTGGCGGCCGTGACCGCGACGGTCATCGTGCTTCCAGTGGTGACGCGGACGCTCGTGGTAGACGTGGTGGACCTCGCGCGGACGCCGGCGCGACTCGTAGTAGTGGTGCTCGACCACGCGTGGGCCGCGGTCGTAGTGACGATGGTGATGATGGCCATCCACAGTCAGTACATGGCCAACGATCGCGCCCGTAACGGCGCCGGCAACGAACACGCCGACGCGATCATCGTGCGCCTGTGCCGGTGAAACGATCGCGAGTCCCGCCAATGCGGCGGCGACGATAATCAGAACCTTACGCATACCCCGCTCCCTTCAAACAGTCATTGGGTGTACGAGAGATTGCCGCGATACGCTCGGTCGATGGGTAACCATTTGTAAGGGACATTACAGACGCGTAAGCGGGTCCGGTACCATTCGCGCCTACTTCGAGGATTGCCACAATGGCGCTGACCGGCAAAACGATTCCCTTGCGCGTGAAATTCGATTGCGGCAAATGCCCCGGCTACTGCTGTAGCTATGAGATCCCTGTCAACGCCGCCGATGTGAAGCGCCTGGCCAGGCATTTCGGCGTAACGGAAGCGGTTGCAGAAAAGCGGTACACCAAGATTTTCGAGGGGGAGCCGGTGCTGCGCCATCACAAGGACCACATCTACAAATCGATGTGCACGTTCTTTGATCGGGACGAGCGGCGCTGCACCGTATACACCGCACGCCCGGCGATCTGTCGCACCTATCCAAGCGGCAACCGTTGCGGTTACTACGAGTTTCTGAAATTCGAGCGTGACCAGCACGGCGACGAAAACTTCATTCCCGCCGCGTAGGCGGTGACACCGCGCATTCGTCGCGGCGTCACGACGAATGCGATCAGCTCTCGGCAGGCCTCAACTGGGCGATGAGTTCGTCCAGATGATCGTGGCTCATGTAGTTGATCAGCAGCTTGCCTGCGCCTTTACTGCCCGGCTTGATTTCGACCGTTGTGCCAAGCTTCTCCGACAATTGCTCTTGTAGACGCTCCACATCCCGATCCTTGCGCGCGATCGGCCGCACCACTTCGAGCTTCGGGTGCAATAACGCGTTGACGCGCCGTTCGGTTTCACGCACGGACAGATTCTCTTCGGCGACCCGCATGGCCAGTTCGATCTGCCGGTGCCCTTCGAGGCCCAGCAGCGCACGCGCGTGGCCCATATCGATCCTGTTCTCGAAGACCAGTTGCTGCACTTGTGCGCTGAGATTGAGCAGCCGCAGCAGGTTGGTCGTCGCGGCGCGTGAACGGCCGACCGCCTCCGCCGCTTCCTGATGAGTCAGGCTGAATTCGTTGATGAGGCGCTGGATGCCCTGCGCTTCTTCAAGCGGGTTGAGGTTCTCGCGCTGAATGTTTTCGATCAGCGCCATTGCCAGCGCGGCCTGATCGGGCACGTCGCGGATCACCACCGGCACTTCGTCCAGGCCGGCGATGCGCGCGGCGCGCCAACGACGCTCGCCGGCGATGATTTCGTAGCGCTCGGCGGCAATCCGACGCACCAGAATCGGCTGCATCAGGCCCTGCGACCTGATGGAACTCGCCAGTGCATCGAGCGACTCCTGATCCATGTGCGTGCGCGGCTGGTATTTGCCGGGCTGCATGGCATCGATCGACAGCGTGGCCAGTGCGTCCTGCGCCGGCGGCGCGACCGGTTCGTCGCGATCCAGCAATGCCGCCAGGCCGCGGCCCAGACCCTTGGGTTTCGGTTTGTTCACGTGAGGCTCCGTATCAGGCTTGCGCCGCAACAAGCGCCGTTCTGGCTGCCGTGCGGCTGAGGATCTCTTCGGCGAGGGCGACGTAGGCTTGCGAACCTTTGCATGCGCGATCGAACTGGATCGCCGGCATGCCGTAGCTAGGCGCTTCCGCCAGGCGCACATTGCGCGGGATCACCGTGGCATAGACCTTGTTGCCGAAGTGCTCCTGCAACTGCGCGGAGACCTGCTGCGCCAGGGTGTTGCGCGGATCGAACATGGTGCGCAGCAATCCTTCGATCTCGATACGCGGGTTAAGCTGCGCGCGCACTTTTTTGATGGTGTTGACCAGATCGGACAAGCCTTCCAGCGCGTAATACTCGCACTGCATGGGAATCATCACCGCGTCGCCCGCCACCAGGCCGTTCAAGGTCAGCAGACTGAGCGCCGGCGGACAGTCGATCAGGATGTAGTCGTATTGATCGGCGACAGCGGCGAGCGCCGCTTTGAGCCGGATCTCGCGGTGCTCAATGTCGACCATTTCCACTTCGGCGCCGGCCAGATCGCGGTTGGCGGGAATCATGTCGTACCCGCCGCTATCCGAACGCACGCGCGCCTCCGCCGCGGTCGCGATGCCGAGCAGGACGTGATAAACGGTATGAGCGAGGCCGCGCTTGTCGATGCCCGACCCCATGGTGGCATTGCCTTGCGGATCGAGATCCACCAACAGCACGCGCTTGCCGGCTTCGACCAGGCCGGCGGCGAGATTTACGCTCGTCGTCGTCTTGCCCACACCGCCCTTTTGATTCGTGATGACCAGTGTCCGGCTCATACCGCCCCTATCAATACCAAGTGTCGTTCCGCTTCCAGTCCCGGCACGTTTAATCGCACCACACGCTGCACTTCGAAGCCCGCAGGCAATCGCTCGATCTCCTCATTCGGATAGATTCCCTTCATCGCCGCCAATACTCCGCCGGGCTCGATCAAATGACTACACCACTGCACGAACAGCCGGAGTTCGGCAAACGCCCTCGATATCACCACTGAGAATGGCGTAGACGCCTGCAAATCTTCAACGCGCTGAGAGTAAACACTTACATTTTGAAGTTTCAAAGCGCCTGCAGCCTGGCGAATAAAGGCTGCTTTCTTGGTGTTGCTGTCAAGCATGGAAACCGAGCGAGCCGGCTCGACAATGGCAATCGGCACACCCGGAAGCCCCGGCCCGCTGCCAACGTCCAGCAAGCGTCCCGGCGGAATATGCGGGACCACTGCGAGGCTGTCCAGAATATGTTGCGTCAGCATCGCGTCTGCATCACGAACCGCGGTGAGGTTGTATACCTTGTTCCATTTCAGCAGCAGATCGATATAGGCGAGCAGCTGATCGGTCTGCGCCGCGGTGACTGGGACCGCCAATAGAGCTGCACCCTGCAGCACCACGTCGCGCGGCGTCATGCCGCGCTCTGGCGCGCCTTGCCGGCAGCTCGTTTGAGGTGAACCAGAAGCAGAGAAATTGCCGCGGGGGTGACGCCCTGCACCCGAGCAGCCTGACCCACCGTTTCCGGTCGGTGCTGATTGAGCTTTTGCTGCACTTCGGCCGACAGCCCTTTTACCTGCCGGTAGTCCATCTCCACCGGAAGTGCCAGAGACTCGTATTGCGCTTGTCGCGTGACCTCATCTTGCTGCCTGGCGATATAGCCGGCGTATTTGGTCTGCACCTCGACTTGTGCTGCAATTTCTGCATCCGGATGCGGCTCGCCCGCACCGGGCAGCGTGTGCAGACTCCGGTAAGTCACTTCCGGGCGTTTGAGTATTTCCTGCAGTGTGTATTCGCGCTCCAGCGGTTTCCCGAGTACCCGCGTGGCGTCCGCATCGCCGACTAGGCGAGGATTGATCCACGTGGAACATAGGCGTTGCAGCTCGGCGGCGATGGCGTCGCGTTTGCGGCAAAACGCGTCCCAGCGATCGTCCGGAACCAGTCCGAGCTTCCGCCCCGTCTCCGTGAGCCGCGCATCGGCGTTGTCTTCCCGCAGCATCAGGCGATACTCCGCCCGGCTGGTAAACATCCGATACGGCTCCGACACACCACGAGTGATGAGGTCGTCTACCAATACGCCCAAATAGGCTTCATCCCGCCGAGGACACCAGGCGGCCTGCTCTTTCACCCGCAGCCCGGCGTTGACGCCGGCGAGCAGACCCTGCGCGGCAGCTTCTTCGTAGCCTGTAGTTCCGTTGATCTGACCGGCGAAAAACAAACCCGCGATCGCCTTGGTTTCGAGCGAGCTGTGCAGTCCGCGCGGGTCGAAGTAGTCGTATTCGATGGCATAGCCTGGCCGCAGGATATGAGCGTTCTCCAATCCCGCGATCGACTGCACGAGCTCCAGCTGCACATCGAACGGCAGGCTGGTGGAAATTCCGTTCGGATACACCTCGTTGGTGCCCAGGCCCTCCGGCTCCAGAAAGATCTGATGACTGGATTTGCCGGCGAAACGATGAATCTTGTCTTCGATGGACGGACAGTAGCGCGGCCCGACGCCTTCGATCACGCCCGTATACATGGGGGAGCGATCGAGGCCACCACGGATGATCTCGTGCGTGCGGGCATTGGTATGTGTGATCCAGCAGGGCAGTTGCCGGGGATGCATTGCCGCGCGGCCCATGAAGGAGAACACCGGCGCGGGATCGTCGCCCGATTGCTCGACCATAACGGAGTAATCGATCGTGCGACCATCCAGCCGCGGCGGCGTACCGGTCTTGAGTCGGCCGACGGGAAGTTGCAGTTCACGCAAACGCGCCGCAAGGCTGGCGGCCGGCGGATCGCCCGCCCGGCCGGCCGCATAGTTGTTCAGCCCGACGTGGATCTTGCCGTCCAGGAAGGTGCCGGCGGTCAGCACCACGGTGCGCGCGCGAAAGCGGATGCCGACCTGGGTCACCGCGCCGACCACGCGGTCGCCCTCCACCATCAGGTCGTCCACCGCCTGCTG
>DATCWO010000121.1:0-4038 GCA_036566325.1 Burkholderiales bacterium
ATGTATAGCGCCCGACTGATATCGGAGATACGCCACTCCCGATCCGGCTGACTGCTGATCAACAGCAACGCCTCGAGATCGGCGACCGAACGGATGGACCGGCGAATGATGCCCTTGACGGATTCTGGCAGCCTATGGATACGCCCCTCCCTCTAATTGTTTGTGTACAAACTGCGAATATCGGCGGGCCCACGTTCGCCAAATTAAATTTTCCGCGCGGATTCGTCGCGACGCATCAGGCGCGTGAGCGTTTCGATCAGCATCGCCAGATCAATCGGTTTCTGGACATGGCCGTCGAAGCCCGCGCTGATCGCGCGCGCGCGATCCTCCGCACTTGCCATAGCGGTCAATGCAAGCGCGACGACGCTGCCGCCCTCATCCGCGGACAGTGCACGCACACGCCGGATGAAGCTGTAGCCGTCCTCTTCCGGCATCGAAATATCGGACAACAATACTTGCGGACGCCACAGCCCGAGCATGCGCATTCCTTCGTTCGTGCTTGAAACCGCATTGACCTGCGCACCCTGCTCGCGCAAGGCGATGGATACGAGCGTCAACGTATTGACGTCGTCATCGACAACCAGAATGCGCACGTCACGCAATGCCTGCGCGCGTGTCACCTGACAATGCTCGATGGCTGCGTGCGCGTCGAGTACCGAGTCCGCTGTGCACTGGACCAGGGGCAACGTAATGATCATCGTCGTCCCCTGGTCCACCCCGTCGCTTTCGGCGGTGATCGATCCGCCATGCATGACAATGAGTTGCCGCGCAATGGCGAGACCGAGACCGAGGCCGCCCTGTCGGCGTGTGGTGGTCGAATCCGCCTGCCTGAAGGCTTCGAACACGTGCTTGAGGAACTCCTCCGCGATGCCCTGTCCCGAATCGGCAATGACGATTTTTGCAAAAGCGTCGTCGCGTTCGAGTTGCACCCGCACGCGTCCCCCGGGCGGGGTGAATTTGATCGCATTCGACAGGACGTTCCATACCACCTGTTCGATGCGCAGTCGGTCGGCCATGGTTTCGCCAACCGCGGTTTGAAAGCTGCAATCGAGGACGATCGATTTCTCGTCCGCGCCGGGCCGCAGGGTATCCACCGCGGTCGCCACAACGGCGGCCAGATCCACCGGCTGGTAGGTGAGTTCGATCTTGCCGTTAATGATGCGCGACATGTCGAGCAGATCTTCGATCAGTTTCTTCTGCGCCATCGCGCTACGATGAATCGCCTCGACCGCCTGTTTCGCATAGCGCTCGCTGATACCGTCGGTGCGTAGCACATGGGCCCAGCCGACGATCGCATTCAACGGCGTGCGCAGTTCGTGGGAGATCACGGCCAGAAACTCTTCACGCGCACGGCTGTTCTCTTCCGCCGCCTTGCGCGCCGCCTGCTCCAGACGCAGCGCCCGCGCGCGTTCGCGTTCCACTTCATGGCGCGTCGTGACGTCCTGCACCACCAGCACCGCGCCGATCACCCGACCGAGACGGTCATGCACCGGTGCGGCGGCATAGTCCACATAGCGCGCGTCGGTGTCGCCGTTAATCAGGCGAATCGGTTGCTCGCTGCGCACCAGCGCATCCTGCGCCAGACAATGAGCCACCACGGCATCGAGCGACTCGTATTGCCGATCGCCCACTGTGCTGATGACCTGGCTAAGTGCTCGCCCCTTGATATCGTCGGTGCGATGGCCGGTCAGCTGTTCCGCCATCGGATTCAACGCAAGTAAGTTCCCTTCTCCATCGCAGGTCAGCACGGCGTCGGCAATGCTCGCCAGCGTCACGCTCTGGCGCTCCTCGCGCTCGAAGGCTGCGTCGCGCTGCGCCTCTTCGCGCTGGGCCACTTCGCGCTGCAACTGCATGTTCACCGCGCGCAGCTGGCGTGCTTGCCATTCGATCTGGTGGCTCTTGCGAAACAGGTCCACGAAAATGCGGACCTTGGATTTGAGGATCTCCGGCGAAACCGGCTTGACCAGATAATCCACTGCGCCGCTGGCATAACCCACCAGCACCTGCGCCTGGTCCGGCTGATAGGCGGTGATGAAGATGATCGGTACGTCACGCGATCGCTCGCGCTCGCGTATCAGTTGCGCAGTCTGGATGCCATCGAGCGTCGGCATGTTGATGTCGAGCAGAATGGCGGCGAAGTCCACGGTGAGCAAATGCCGCATCGCTTCGACACCGGATTGGGCCATGACCAGTTCGAAATTTGCATCCGTCAGAATCGCCTGGAACACGGCGAGGTTGGATGGATTGTCATCCACCACCAGCACGCGCGGCGCCTCCATCTCGCCGAATTGCTCCGCACCGATTTCGTCCGTTGTGACGCTATGCCGCATAGTCATGGTTTTCAGGGCCGCGCTCTCATACATGTTCAACATGTCCGCTGGTAAATCCCGATTCGATGTGCCGACGCTTGCCATGGCGCGCACCTCGAAGCAGGCTCGAATCGACTTCCACCGACGCAGCGTGATACATCATGCTGCGGCGCTCATCCGCGATGCCAGCCAGACGCGCAGCAAGGCGATCAGGCGAGCGGTATCCACAGGCTTGGCGACGTAATCCGATGCGCCCGCCTCCAGACATTTTTCGCGATCACCCTTCATCGCCTTGGCCGTCAGGGTGATGATGGGCAGCGTGCCGAAACGCGGATCGGCACGGATCGCGCGCATGGTGTCGTAGCCATCCATCTCGGGCATCATGATGTCCATCAATACGATGTCGGTATCCGGCACGCTGTTGAGCACATTGATGCCGTCGCGACCGTTCTCGGCGAACGAGACGATCATGTGATGGCGCTCGAGTACGGTCGTCAGTGCGAAGATGTTGCGCACGTCATCGTCCACGATCAGCACTTTCTTGCCGCGCAAGACACGATCCGATTCAGGACCGCTGCCGAGCATGCGGCGCTGCGCCTCGGTCATGCGCGTGAGGTGCCGGTGCAGGAACAGCGCGGTCTCGTCAAGCAGGCGCTCGGGCGAACGCGCGTCCTTGACGATGACGCTCTGCGCCAGACGCTTGAATTGCGCCACTTCCTTGCGACTGAGCGCCTTGCCGGTGTAGACCACGATCGGCACCGTGCGCATGCGCGGGTCAGCCGCAATTTTCGTCAGCAGCTCGAAGCCGGATATATCGGGCAGCGTTGGATCGAGCACCACGCAGTCCACGCTTTGCTGTTCGATGGCATCGAACGTCTCCTGGCCCGTCGCAGCCGTTCGGATGGTGACGTCGTCCGCACCGAGCAATTTGATCAAATCGGCGCGCTGCGATTCGTCGTTCTCCGCGATCAGCAGATTCTTGCGCTCACGGCTGATATAGCTGCGCATGCCGGCGAACTCTTCCTGCAGGCGCTCACGACTCACCGGTTTGATCAGATACGAACGGGCACCCTGCCGCAAGGCGCGCTCCGTCTCGTCCTTGCCGGACAGGATGTGCACGGGAATGTGGCGCGTATCGACGTCGTACTTCAGTTGCGCGAGCACCGCCCAACCCTCGACGTCAGGCAAGCTCAGATCGAGCATGATGGCGCAGGGTTGAAACTCGCGCGCCAGCGCGTGCGCAGAATTGCCCTGCAACGTGACGAGCCCCTTGTAGCCGTTCTCGCGCGCCGTATCGAGCAGAATCTGCGCGAAGACGCTGTCGTCCTCGACGATCATTACGACCTGATCGCTGCGCTGGATAATTTCCCGATCGTCCTCGACCGCACGCCGCGGCAGTTGCAGCTCCTGCGATGTGGCAAGCGTTTGCATGATGTCGAGCCCGGGCTCGGCCACGCGCGGCGCCTCCTCGAACTCCGCTGCGGAAAACGCCTGGAGTGGAATGTACAGGGTGAACCGGCTGCCCTGCCCCACCGCGCTCTCGACCACGATTTCTCCGCCCAGCAATCGGGCGAGTTCTCGGCTGATGGATAAACCGAGACCGGTGCCGCCGTAGCGTCTGCTGGTCGTGCCGTCGGCCTGCTGAAAGGCTTCGAAAATCTGCCGCAGCTTGTCCTTGGCGATGCCGACGCCGGTGTCGCTCACGCTGAAGCTCACAACGGTGCCGGCG
>DATCWO010000136.1:0-4077 GCA_036566325.1 Burkholderiales bacterium
GTCAAACCAGCGACAGCGCCTGGGGCGCCGCACCGGCGACGCCTCGTATGCAAACCGCCAAGACGTCTTCCCATAGCGAGTCGCCGTTCCGCATCGGCCAGTCCGTCATCCATCCCAAGTTCGGTCAGGGCACGGTGGTCAACGCAGAAGGTCAGGGCACCGATGCGCGGCTGCAGATCAACTTCGGTCGTCAGGGCATGAAGTGGCTGGCGCTGGCTTACGCCAAACTGACTCCCGCCTGAGACGCTCGTAAGCTCGTATATCGGTACATTGCTTGCTGCCGCGTGAGGCACGCGTTTCGCATCCAAGCGAAACCGCCTCAAAAGGGAGTTCGGCATGGTTCGCTACTTCTGTGCGCTTGCCACGGCGCTCACCATCTGTCTCGCTTTCATAACCGGCGCCGGCGCACAGGCCCAGCACGCCGAGCAATATACCCCGGCAGTCGGCCAGCCCGGCAAGGATGTGGTGTGGGTACCGACGCCCGAGGCACTGGTCGAGCACATGCTGAAAATGGCCCAGGTCACGCCGAAGGATTTCGTCATGGACCTCGGTTCGGGTGACGGCAGAATTGCCATCGCCGCGGCGAAGGATTTCGGCGCGCGCGCAACGGGCATCGAATACAACCCGGAAATGGTCGAACTCTCCAAGCGCAACGCCAAGGCGGCCGGTGTCGCCAACAAGGTGAAGTTTGTCAAAGCCGATCTGTTCGAAACCGATCTGAGCAAGGCCGACGTCATCACCATGTACCTGCTGCCACGCATCAACCTGCAATTGCGGCCGAAGCTGCTGTCCTTGAAGCCCGGCACGCGTATCGTTTCGCACGCTTTCGATCTGGGCGATTGGAAGTCCGATGACGACGCCGTGATCGAAGGGCGCGAAGCCTATCTGTGGATCGTGCCGGCAAAGATCGGCGGCAACTGGCGCGTGTCATTTCCCGATGACGCGGCGAGCGAGCCGATCGATCTGACGCTGACGCAGAACTACCAGCTTTTCTGGGGGCAGGCCAAACGTGGCGATCAAGCGGTGGACCTTGCCAAGCCGTGGCTGTCCGGCGCCAAGCTCCGCTTTACCGTGCCCGAACCCGGCGGCAGCGGGATGCGCGAGTACACCGGGGAAGTGAACGGCAAGCGCATGGAAGGCACCGTGACAGGCGGTGATGGCGCGCCCCGGAAATGGGTGGCGACGCGCTCCCGCTAGGGCGATTTTCAGCGCGAACTCATGCGATGATCCGCCCCGCACACGCACAAAGCGAACGGGGAGGCGTCCGCGGCATGGGTGGATTGAGAGCGCTGTTCAAGACGCTGGCTGTTCGGGTTGGGCAACGGCCGGCAATTCACGTCCCAGAGGCGCCGGCCCGCTATCGGCCGGCGGTCGGTCAACCCGGCAAAGACGCCGTCTGGGTGCCCATCCCGCAGACGATGATCACGCCCATGTTGACCATGGCGAAGGTGACGCCGCAGGATTTCGTCGTCGATCTGGGTTCGGGCGATGGACGTATCGCCATCGCTGCAGCCGTGCAGTTCGGTGCGCGCGCGATGGGCGTGGAATACGACGCCGACATGGTCGCACTGTCGCGGCACGAGGCCCACGCAGCGGGCGTCGCCGACCGGGCGACATTCATCCAGGCCGACCTGTTCGAAACCGATTTCAGCGGTGCCGACGTCATCACCATGTACTTGCTGCCGCAGATGATTGAACGGCTGCAACTGCGCTTCCTTTTCTTGCGCCCCGGGACGCGCATCGTTTCGCAGACGTTTCGCATGCGCGACTGGATCGCGGACGCGCGCGTGGTGAAGGACGGCCGCAGCGTCTATCTCTGGGTTGTACCGGCCAAGGTCGCCGGTGACTGGCAGCTGTCGGAAGACGAGCGCAGTGATTGCATGCGGCTCGCGTTGACGCAGCGCCATCAATTCATCGACGGCACGGCCCAATGCGGCGATACGTCGGCGAAACTGCGCAAATCGGTATTGTCGGGTGCGCACATCCGTTTCGTGATCGCCACGCGCGGCGAGAAGCGCGAGTACGTGGGTGAGGTCGATGGCGACAGCATGCGCGGCACGGTACATACGGCGAGCGGCACACGCGGGCAGTGGATTGCTCGGCGCGTGCCGATTGCATCGTTCCGTAGCGATCAGAGCGAGGCGCCCTGCGCCACCAACCAGTAGCGCGCGAAACGGCCGAGTATTTGAAATGTTGCCGCGGCCACCCAGTTGATTTTGAGCCAGCCGGCGGCGAGCACCAGACCATCGCCAATGAACGGCAGCCACGCCAGTACCAGGGCCGGCGCGCCCCAGCGACGCATCGTTTCGAGTCGCTGCAACGGTCGGCGATGACCGATCAGGCGACCGATCAGATAGGTCGTCATGCCGCCGGCCGTGTTGCCCAGCGTCGCGGTGAAAATCGCCGGCCACAGCAAGTCGGGGTGCATTTTGAGCACGGCATACAGCGCGGCCTCCGAACTCATCGGAACGAGTGTCGCAGCCAGAAATGCGCTGAGCGCGAGCGTGGCCAGACTGGCGTCCGGCCCGAACAGGGCGCCGTATTCCAAATCGTGCTCCAAGGGAAAGTGTGGAAATCGGCTGCGCCAGGCGCACACCCGTATCCGCGTTCGGGAGGGGCGCGTCGTGGCGCTTTCCGCGCGGTGGGGTCAGAATAGCGTCCTTTCGGCGGGCAGACACATACTGTTGTCGATCGCCTGCCTTCGAGGCGCCTCGCCTCGCAATCCGAAGTAGAAAAACTATGGCTATCGATTATCTGGAACGCATCCTCAAGGCGCGCGTGTACGACGTCGCCGTTGAAACGCCGCTCGAATTTGCACCGAATCTGTCGGCGCGACTGGGCAATCGCATCATGCTCAAGCGCGAGGACATGCAGTCGGTGTTCTCCTTCAAGCTGCGCGGCGCGTACAACATGATGGTCAATTTGCCGGCAGCGAAATTGCGCAAGGGCGTGATCGCGGCCTCGGCCGGCAATCATGCGCAAGGTGTGGCGCTAGCGGCCCAGACCCTGGGCTGTAAAGCGGTCATCGTCATGCCCGTCACGACGCCGCGCATCAAGATCGATGCCGTGGAAGCGCGCGGCGCGGAGGTGCTGCTGCATGGCGATTCATATTCGGATGCCTACGAAGCGGCGGTGAAACTTGCTCGCAAGCGTGCACTTACATTCGTGCATCCCTATGACGACCCGGACGTCATCGCCGGCCAGGGCACGATTGGCATGGAAATCCTGCGCCAGTGCACACACCCGATTCACGCTGTATTCGTGCCGGTCGGCGGCGGCGGTTTGATCGCCGGGATCGCCGCCTACATCAAGCGCCTGCGCCCGGAAATCAAGATCATCGGCGTGGAACCGGTCGACGCCGACGCCATGGCGCGCTCTCTCGAAACCGGTCGCCGCGTCGCGTTGCCGCAGGTCGGCCTGTTCGCCGACGGTGTAGCGGTCAAGCAGGTGGGCGTGGAAACGTTCAAGCTCGCACGCAAATATGTCGACGAAATCGTACTGGTCGATACCGACGAGACCTGCGCCGCGATCAAGGATGTGTTCGAAGACACGCGTTCGATTCTCGAACCGGCCGGCGCGCTCGCCATCGCAGGCGCCAAGGTCTATGCGGCGCAGACCGGCATTCGCGACCAGAAACTTGTCGCCATCGCCAGCGGCGCCAACACCAATTTCAATCGGCTGCGTTTCGTTGCTGAGCGCGCCGAAGTCGGCGAACAGCGCGAGGCATTGCTCGCCGTCACCATTCCGGAGCGGCCGGGCAGTTTCAAGGCGCTGTGCGCGGCATTGGGCGAACGCAACATCACGGAATTCAACTATCGCTACGCCGACGACGAATCGGCCGAAGTATTCATCGGTGTGGAAGTGCGCAGCCGCGACGAGACTGACAAGCTCATCGGCACGCTTAAACGGCAGGGTTGCAAACCGGTGGACCTGTCCGATAACGAGATGGCCAAGCTGCATGTGCGCTATCTGGTCGGCGGCCACGCGCCCCGGGGCGCCAACGGCAACGGCGTGAGCGAACTGCTGTACCGCTTCGAGTTCCCCGAACGCCCGGGCGCGCTGATGCGTTTTCTGTCC
>DATCWO010000184.1:0-9243 GCA_036566325.1 Burkholderiales bacterium
CGCCGGCGCCGCAGGCGCGTTGTTGCTGGTGCTGTTCGGCTGGATGGCCGGCCCGCGACCGAGCGGCCTGACGGTGACCGCGCTGGGATTCGCCGGCTTTGCCGCCGGCGCGACGCTGGCGGCGCAATGGCAGGCCATCGAATATTCCAGTCGCGATTCGATCGAATGGGGCGTGACGGGCTTCTACTCCCTATGCGCGGCGTGGCTCAGCGTGAAGCTCGCGCAAGCACTCAATCGCTGGTTCGAGATCGGCGCCATACCGCGCCCCGCGCCGATCGCATCGATTGTGCGATGGTTCGCCACCAACGAAGACACCTACCGGCCGCTGGAGCGTTCGCTTGGCATGCTGCGACTGATCTTTCTGTTCGGCATGTCGGTGGTGTGCCTGCTGCACATCTTCGATGCGCGCTACCGCGATTTTCCGCTCGCGCTCTACGCCATTCCCGCACTCGGCTTCGGCATGCTCTCGTGGATGGCCGTCGGGCCGCCGTACACATTGACGCGAGATCGCCGTCCGCATTTACAAATCGAAGAACGCTGGATGGCGTACGGGCTGCTTCCGGCCGCCGCGTGGATTTTCTTCTACGAGGGGCCGCACAACCCGCACGCATTGTGGTGGAGCTTGTTATGCGTGGTGTTCTCGCTCGCCGTTCTGGCGCCCACTTTCGTCGGCCGGCGCAGACGTCTGGCGGGCGAGCGTCAACACGCTTAACAGAAAGCCGACAACGGCAAAGTCATAGCAATACAGCACCAGTCCTGCCGCGCCGAGACTGCCGCCCAGTATGGCCAGCCCTTTGCGCCGCAGGAACAGCGCGATTACTCCGACGATAACGCTCGCATAACCCAGCCCGTTGAAGGCGAAGCTCATGATCAGCGCCTGGCGCAGGTTGCAGGAGAGCGGCGGATCTATCGTGCGACACAGATCGCCAATGGCGACCGGTTCGATCCAGAAGTGACGCGCGATTAGCGCGAGAACTAAAACCACTGCGATGGTTCCAAAAGCCGTTGCTCGCTTCATTAATCTCCCTTATGTCTCCATGGCCCGACGAAATCGCCTTGATACGCCCGGCGTTAAAAAACCTGTGTGACGCGTCGTTTTTGTTCATCACCGCTGGATGTGCATATCGCGCGTGGCTAGAATACCCGTCGCGCGAAGCTCCGGAAGTGGTCAATTGCGTGTGAGTGAAAAAAGCTCGATTACGCACGTGGGCAAGCTTCCTGCACGTCGCCCGTTATCCCTGTTCGGAATAACGCGTGTCAGGGGAATCGCGATGCGCCGAAGCATCGCAGTATTGCATTTGATTGACGAGGTCCGACAGCTTTGAGCGCTCCCATATCCCGCACCGCCGTGTCCTTCACGGCGGTGTTGATTACGTTGTTGATCGCGGTTTTGAACGCCGCGTGGTGGACCTGGAACAACCAGCCTTCCGCTCATCCCGACTGGACCGGCCATGTGCATGGCCTGGCTTATAGCGGCTTCCAGCGCGACCAGGACCCGACCAAGAAACGCTTCCCGACGCAAGAGGAACTCGCCACCGACATGGCGCTGCTTGCCAAGGTCACCAATGGCATTCGCACTTACACCTCGACCGAAAACCCCAATGTGCCGGAACTTGCCGCGCATGTGGGCTTGAAAGTCACGGCCGGCGCCTGGCTCGATACACGCGAAGAAAACAACGAGAAAGAAATTCAGGCACTGGTGCAGTCGGTGCGCGAAAACAGCAACGTCAATCGCGTCATCGTCGGCAACGAAGCGATTTTGCGTGGCGATGTCACCGTGCGTGACGCCATTCGTTATATCAAGCAGGTGCGCGGCAAGGTGCGCGTGCCTGTTTCCACGGCCGAGCCTTGGCATATCTGGATGCGCTATCCGGAACTCGCACGCAACGTCGATTTCATCACCATTCACCTGTTGCCCTACTGGGAAGGCGTGCCGGTCGATCAGGCGGTGAACTACGTGCTCGACCGCTACGAGGAGGTGCAGCGCACCTACCCGCGCAAGAAGGTCGTGATCGGCGAAGTCGGCTGGCCGAGTCAGGGCGATCGTCGCGACGGCGCCATCGCTTCGGTGGAAAACCAGGCTGCATTCGTGCGCGCATTTCTTGAGCGCACCATCGATCAGGATCTCGATTACTACTTCATGGAAGCCTTCGACCAGCCCTGGAAACAGGAGCACGAAGGTCGCGCCGGGGCGTACTGGGGCGTGTTCCACGCGGACCGCACGGCCAAGTACCCGCTGGCCGGTCCGGTCGTGGCCGACCCGGGGTGGCCGGCCAAAGCATTTGCGGCCTCCCTGCTCGCCGCGCCGTTCATGTTCTTTTTCGCGACCCACTTCCGCCGCTTCCGCTTCGCCGGCAAGCTCCTTTACTGCGCCTTGATCCAGGGCGCGGTGACGCTGCTGGTGTGGCTGGTGGGCGTGCCGTTCGAGTTCTATCTCGACCCGCTCGACTGGACGATGTTCGTCCTGCTGTTGCCGGCGCTAGCCGCGATGATGGCCATTCTGCTCACCAACGCGTTCGAATTCGTCGAAGTGAAATGGCGACGCAAATGGCTGCGCGAGTTCCATCCCATCGAAAGCCCCGGCGCGCCGCAGCCTTTCGTTTCGATTCATCTGCCCTGCTACAACGAACCGCCGGCGATGGTCATTCTCACGCTGGAAAGCCTCAAGCGGCTCGACTACGAGAATTACGAAGTCCTGGTGCTCGATAACAACACCAAGGATGAGAAAGTGTGGCGGCCGGTGCAGGAATGGTGCGAGCGCGCGGGCGCGCGTTTCCGCTTCTTCCATCTGGACAACTGGCCGGGCTTCAAGGCAGGCGCGCTCAACTACGGCCTGACGCAGACCGATCCGCGCGCGGAGGTTGTCGGCGTGGTCGATGCCGACTACGTCGTCGAACCCGAATGGCTGAAAGTGCTGACACCGCACTTCACCGAAAAACAGGTGGCCGTGGTGCAGGCGCCGCAGGCGCATCGCGAGTTCCAACACAGCCCGTTCCGGCGCATGTGCAACTGGGAGTTCGACGGTTTCTTCCGCGTCGGCATGCATCATCGCAACGAACGCAACGCCATCATCCAGCACGGCACCATGACTCTGGTGCGCAAAACCGCACTCGAATCGACCGGTAGCTGGTCGGAGTGGTGCATCTGCGAAGACGCCGAACTCGGCCTGCGTCTGATGAACGCGGGCTACGAAACGCGCTACATCGATGCGGTGCTGGGCAAGGGCCTGACGCCGGCGGACTTCAAATCGTTCAAGTCGCAACGCGCCCGCTGGGCATTCGGCGCCATGCAGATTCTCAAGCGGCGCTGGAACTGGCTGGTGAAACCCGGCCCGCTCGATCGCGGCCAGCGCTTTCACTTCCTCACCGGCTGGTTCTCCTGGTTTGCCGATGCGCTGCATCTGATGTTCACCGTGGCGGCGCTGATCTGGACCATGGGCATGATCACCTGGCCGCAGTACTTCAACATGCCGCTCGATCTCTTCCTGCTGCCCGTGCTCGGCTTCTTCGTCTGCAAGGCCTTCTTCGGTCCGGCCCTGTATCGCGAACGCGTGAATTGCAGCTGGCTCGATGTGATCGGCGCGTCGGTCGCGAGCATGGGCCTCTCACATGCCATCGCGCGCGGCGTATTCGCCGGCCTGTGGCAGAAGAAAGGCACGTTCGTGGTGACCTCCAAAGGGGTCAACGGCGGCGGCTGGCTGAGCGCTTTCGCGCCGGTGCGCGAAGAAGGCCTGATGGCCATTGCGCTGGCCATCGGCGCAAGCCTCACCCTCGCCAGCATGGGACTGCACAATCGCGAGGCGCTGCTCTGGACGGTGATCCTGGCAGCGCAGTCCATCCCTTACTGGTCCTCGCTCATCTGCGCCGCAATCTCCGCACGCGATGCCGAGCGCGCACGCAGAGTCTCGACCCAGGTCACGACGCGCATCAAACCGGCCGCACAGCCGGCGCCCCTCGTGCCGGGCAACGTGATTCCGCTGCCAACCCCGGCGTTCGCCCAGGTGCAGACGTCCAGCCCCGCGCGAGGACAAGTGCGCTAACCGATCAACTCACCCTGCCAAACCGCGGCCTCAGTGCCGCGGTTTTTTTATGCCCCGGCGTCATGCCCGGCCCGCGCGGCTTTGCGCAGGCGCGCGTATTCGTTAGCATTCGCCCGGCACATCGGAGAACGCGCATGACGACGGGGAGACTGACGAGAAAAACGCGTCCCTTCTGGGAACGCGGCTACAAATCGCACGGCTATTGGGCGGCCAGAAGAAAACTCGGCGTGGTCCGGTTGCGCGACGATGTCGAGCCGGAAGAAAAATATCGCTGGGAAGCGGGCACGCATGCGGGCTTTAGCGCAACACTTGCGGAAGCTAAACGCGCGGTCGAAGAAGCGGTGCTGCTCGGCACATCGCAACTGCCCTTGTTCCAGACTGAAGTGGAACAGATAGACTGAATCGGACGCCGCCCGTTGACCGGGGCGACCCTGCTCACGCTTCCGACAGCCCTTCGGTATTGGCACCCCGCGCCGCCAGCCATTCGATCGCTTCACGTCGGGTATGGATGATCTTGGCCGGGAAGAGCGATTTGTCCACCAGCACCTGATACATCCGCACCAACCCGTACAGCGCTGAATCCGAGGCCACCACGACGAACGGAAAACCGGGCGCGTGCTGCACGTACATCTTGTCCTGGTCCGCAATCCGGATCACGTCACCGGTCGCGATATCGATTGCCGTCACATTGGTGAAATCCCATACCGCATATTGCAGCGGTTGGTGCTGCGAATGCTGCAGCGCCTCCGCCGTGGCGTCACATGCATCTTCTCCGGTCGCCAGATCGGAAAACCGGACGTCGACGCCGTAAGACGTGTACGTGTGAGCCCATGACATGGCAGCGATCTCAAGCTGACGAGCGGCGCACCGGCCGCCCACTGCGTTAGAGCATCGGCAACGAGCGCGGTTTCGAGCCGCGGGGAAATGCCGCGTCGATGCGCGTGATCTCCGCGTCGCTCAATTGCAAGTCGCCCGCACCGGCATTCTCCGCGGCATGCTCGACGTTCGACGCCTTGGGAATGGTGAGCACCGACGGCCGCCGCACGATGAAGCTCAGTGCCACCTGTCGCGGCGTCGCGCCATGCGCCTTGGCGATTTCTTCCAGCACACGACCGCCGCGCGAACCCGGCTCGGGGAAATCGCCGTGGCCGAAGGGGCTGTAGGCGACCACCGCGACGCCATGCTTCTCGCACCATGGAATGACAGCGTGTTCGATCGCGCGCTCCTGCAAATGGTAGAGCACCTGATTGCAGGCGATCTGTCCGGCGCCGGCGACATCAAGCGCTTCCTGCAAATCATCCTCGTCGAAATTACTGACACCCCAGGAAAGAATTTTTCCATCGCGCTTGAGTTGTTCGAATGCCGCGAACGTGTCGGCCAGCGCGTACTGACCGCGCCAGTGCAACAGATAGCAGTCGAGCCGATCGGTGTTGAGATACTTCAGCGTGCGCTCGCACGCCGCGATCGTGCCCTTGCGCGAGGCATTCGACGGCAACACCTTCGACACCAGAAACACTTCATCGCGCCGCCCGGCAATCGCCTCGCCGACCAACTTTTCCGACTCGCCGGAGCCATACATCTCCGCCGTATCGATATGCGTCATACCGAGATCGAGCCCACGGCGCAATCCCGCGATGGCGTTCTTGCGACTGCCGGTCTCGATGTACCAGGTGCCCTGACCAACGGCCGCCACGTCGCGGCCGGTCGAACCGAATCGATGCTGTTTCATATCTGTTCCTGTCTCATAAACGTTGCGTCATCGCCAGGCGATCCGCCCCCACACATCGACAACGATGCCGACGAATGCCGCGGCCCATGCAACAAGCGCGGCGTAAACGAAAATCTGCGGCAGGAATTCGAGAAACCCGAAACCCATTGCCGCCGCCATTTGATGCGTGGCGGCAGCGTACATGCCAAGCGGGAAGACCGCGCCCCAGTAAAGCGGGTCGTATCTGAGCGGAAAGCGTTTGTAGATATGCCGCCAAACACCGAGCACCAGCAGCATGGGAATCCACCACGTACCGGTCGCCCAGTAGAAGATGGTGAATCCTTTCAGAAACGGCAGCAGCGACAGTAGAAAAGGCGCGTCGGGTGCATTGATGATCAGCAGCGACCCGGCCAGCGTGGAGATCGCCATCGCACCCATGTTGATCCAGTACGGCGGCGCCAGATCGCTGGGCGAGAAACGAAAGAACGCGTAGCGATAGAAGATGAGCGACATCATCCAGATGTAAAGCATGCCGCCCCACAGCCACATCGATAGCGCGAAGAAGTTCAGTTCGAGCTTGTACGGCTGTTCCGTGTAAGCGGCGAGCAGCGCACCAAGCACGGCGATCGATTGCGTCGCCACCACCGCAAGCAACCAGCCGCCGCTGATGCCCTGATCGAGCGTCGGCTTGTTTTCCTTGATCGTGAACGCCGTGAAGATCGTGTACGTCAACGCAACCCATAGCGCGATCCCAACGAACCAGAGCGTTGCGGCGACACGATAGTTGGCGGTGAGAATCAGGAACTGACTGCCGAGTACGCACGACCCGGCCACGATGGTGAAGAAACCGGGGCCGCGCAGATGATCGATCATGTCGCCGAAAAATCGGCGCGGATGACAACACATGCGCAGCGCATATAACAGCCACAGCACGCCATACGCGACGATGTTGAGCTGGAACAGCGTCTGCGCGATGCGCGGCATGTCGAGCATGTGCGCCGCGAGCGATACGATGCCCGTCGCCATGACCATGCCGAAGTATGCGGGCGACATCCCCGTCAAACCGGCAAGCGCGTTGCGGCCGGGCGGCGTGTCGCGAGGGGTATCTGAAATGACGCGAGTGGTTGTCATTGCGGGTCAGCCGGCGTGACGAGGCATTCGCTTCGATGCGAACCCCGCTTCGGAGCTTTCGCACATTCCACTGACCGCTTTACTTCGATATTGATATCCATGGACATAGGACGAGGCCTGACCGTCGAGGGACGGAGGATATCGCAGGCATTCGCGTCGAGCGATCACATGCCCCGTCCGAGGTAGGCAGGAATGCACCCGGCCGGGCGCAGCCGTTATTCAATCACTGCTCAGACATACGGTCAGTAACAGGCTGCTGTTTTCGAGCGCCTTCAATGCATGGGGCGCCTGAGCGGCGAGATGGATCAGATCGCCGGAGTTCAGCACCTGAGTTTTGCCGTAGGAACGGAACTCGATCCGCCCCTCGATGCATTGCACGACGACCTCACCTGGCGTTTTATGCTCCGGCAATTCCTTGCCCGCCGGCAGCACGAGGCGTGCGATCTCCAACTGCTTCGCCTTGATCAGCGCCGTCGAGACTGCGCCGTTCAAGCGTTCTCCAAGCGGCCGGACATCGATCGCTTCACCCGACGTTGCATGTGGTTGGGCCATTGCTGCGTTCCTCCATTTCGATCAACGAAAATGCGCACGACTCACGCATCGAGCCTCAACGCGAATCGTCCCCGGATTGCCTGTAAGCGCCTTGCGCGCCCGCCTTACTTGAATTCGTAACCCAGCCCGAGCAATACCGTCTTGTCGGTTTTTTCACGACCCGGCGCCGGCTCGCTTTCCCAATCGACATTGAGTTGCGCGGTCGCATTGAATCCATAGCTCAACGGCACGCGCACGCCGGTACGCGTCTTCAGTACGATCGAACCCTGACTATTCAGGCCGCGATAGCCGTCCTGATTGTGGAACAACTCCACCGGCACGAACAACAGTCTATGGGTGAAATCGACGTTCCAGCCGAAGGCGGCGAACTGCTCGTAGTCGGCATCGTAGTGGTCGATATTCACATAGTCGAGGCCGCCGCGCGCAGCCAGCTTCGTCGTATCGTTTTCGATCCACTGATAACCATAACCGCCACCGATCACGCTGCGCAGATCGATGTCCTTGAAGCGATCCCGTTCCAACGAGCCCTTCGCATACAGGAACATCTTGGGTCGGAAAAACCAGTCGTAGTTCGTATAAAGCCGCGCACTGGAAGCCGACACATCACCGTCATCGCTCGCCCGTATCGCTTCGCCACCGAGCACATAGCGATACATCTTCGACCGCATGACAATTTCGGCGTCGCCGTGCAACTGCTCGTTTTCGGTATTTCCGCGTGCTTTCGAAAAGGCGAAGTTGGCGCGGCCGGCGAGACGATAGCCCTTGCCGGATTCTTCAGGCGTCGGATTGATGTACAGCACTTCGCGCAAATCACGCTCGGCAACCGTCGTTTCGACTTCAGGCGCTTTTGCGCCCGTCTCGGCGCCGCGCTCGTCCACGCGCTCATCGGCCACATTCGGCGCTTTCGCTGCCACCTCGAGCCCGACGACACCCTCCCCGGCCGCGGCCATGCTGGCGTCGTAAAAACTCGAATCGTCGAACATCACTTTGACCGGCTGATCTGTCGTGACGCTCAGCACCGCCGCCCACCGCACCTTCAACGTGCCGGCGTAGGACGTGCCAAACGTGAGCACATCGCCGCTCTTGTGCAACACCTTGCCCGTCAGCACATCGCCGTTCTTCAACACCAGTTGATCGGCCTGCACGACAGATGTCGTGAAAAAGATCGTCGCACCAAGCAGTGCGGATCGCAGGACGTTTGCGAACATCCCCACCTCCCGAAAAACAAACAAAAACGTTCCCCGGCAGCCACAGCCGCAAGGGAAAAAACAGGCAAAGCGATGCCGGGGTCGTCGCTTCGTGCGACGGCTGGAACAGCGATGTGGATGACTGCGTGTAACCGCAGGCACAGCGCGCATTGACGAGCGTGCCCAGATTGAACAACAGAGTGAAGCCCGGACTACCTACCGAGCGGTAGGGTACGAGGCCGAATTGCGGAGCGCAACCCTGGCGTGCGTACACCAAGCGTCATTCGAATCGATCGTTGTTTTTACCACCATCGACGATATCACCGGCGCCGCCTGGAACAACGGATGAAGCCGGAATCACAGCGACATCCTACGATGCAAGCCTAAGCCGGCTCCGGCTCCATCACGCATGCGGCGGATTTGGGAGAGACAGTTGCATCACAGTGCTTCCGGGTATGGCGGCTCTGGATTCGTGTCAACGCACCGCAGGGCAACTTCGACAACCACAGGAGTATGGACATGAGCTGGATCATCTCGTTGATCATAGGCGGCATCGTCGGCTGGCTGGCGAGCATTGTCATGAAGACCAACGCGCAGATGGGCTTGATCGCCAACGTGCTGGTAGG
>DATCWO010000240.1:0-2839 GCA_036566325.1 Burkholderiales bacterium
CATCCGCATAACGATCGCGGTTGCGGCATTGCCGCGGCGGAACTCGCCCAGATGGCCGGCGCCGATCGCGTCGAAGGCTGCCTGTTCGGCAACGGCGAGCGCACCGGCAACGTCGACATCGTCACCCTGGCGCTGAACCTCTACACGCAGGGCATCGATCCGCAACTCGATTTCTCCGACATGAACACGGTCGCGCGCACGGTGGAGCACTGCAATCAGCTGCCCATCCATCCGCGTCATCCCTATGTCGGCGATCTGGTCTTCACCGCCTTCTCGGGTTCGCATCAGGACGCCATCAAGAAGGGTTTCGCCGCACAGCGCCCCGATGCCCTCTGGGAAATTCCCTACCTTCCGCTCGATCCCGCCGACGTGGGTCGCAGCTACGAGTCGGTCATTCGCGTGAACAGTCAGTCGGGCAAGGGCGGCATCGCCTTCCTGCTCGAACGCGATTACGGCTTCGCGCTGCCGCGTCGCCTGCAGATCGAATTCAGCCATGTGGTGCAGGAAGTAACCGACGACACCGGCAAGGAACTGTCCGCCGCCGAAATCCACGACATCTTCCAGGCGACCTATCTCGATGCAGCAACGCCGTATGCGTACGTAGCGCACCACATGATCGCCGAGGGCGAAGGCCGCGGCATCGTTGCGACGCTGCAGGTCGATGGTGCGGAACGCATCCTGCGCGGCGCCGGCAACGGGCCCATCGACGCGTTCATGCATGCGCTCGGCCTCGGCTTCACGGTGCAGAACTTCGAGGAGCGTTCGCTCGGCACGGGCAACAATGCCAAAGCCGTTGCCTATGTGGAAATCAGCGGGCCCGGCATTGTCGGATCGCTGCACGGCGTAGGCGTGCATGCGGACATCGTCACGGCATCGTTGAAAGCGCTGGTGTCGGCGGCGAACCGTGCGTTGCAGGAAAGCGAAACGGCGCAGCGGAACGTTGCCTGACGTTCCGCCGGCTTTCTAGCGAATCGCGACGCGTGGTCCGTTCGTCATGGACCGCGCGGCACGCAGCGCTTCCTCGGCGTTGCGCACCAACCCGTCCGGCGTCCAGTCGCCATCGGGCTTGCCGCCCGCCACGCCAATCGACATGTTGATCGGCACCTGCGTGCCGTTCAGTTCCACCGCCTCGTTGCGCGTCCGGTGTTGCATGCGTTCGGCCAGCAGCACGGCTGCTTCGACATGACAGCGCCCCAGGAAGACTAGGAACTGCGCGGCGCTGCCGAAGCGGGCGACGGCATCCGACCGCCGAACATGCTCGCGAATGACGCCGGCGGTTACGTTCAGCAGCACGCGCGCGCCGGCTTCGCCATGACGATCGGCGATGGCGCCGTAATCGTCGATTTCGACCAGGATGACCGCCACGTATTCACGTTCGCGCCGCGCGCGATGGAACTCGCGGTCGAGCAACTCGAACATCGCATGACGGTTCCACATGTTCGTCGCGGTATCCAGCAGCGCGTTGCGGCGCATGCGCTCGCGCTCCGCCGCGAGCGCGGCGTGTCGTTCGTTCAGTCCGGCGACGCGCAGTTCGGTTTCCACCAGCCGCGCCAGATCGCGCAATTGGATGAGGTCGCCTTCGGCCAGCGCGTCGGGTTCGCGATCGCACACGCTCAGCACGCCGGCGACGGCGCCGTCAGCACCCAGCAGCAGGCAACCGGCATAGAAGCGGATATGCGGGCGGCCGGTGACGAAAGGATGGCTGTTGAAACGCGGATCGGCTTGCGTGTCCGCCACGATCAGCGGGCCGCCGTTGGCGAGCGTGCGCCGGTCGATGCCCAGTTCGCGACCCAGCGCGCTGATCGGCAACCCCTGACAGGCGGCCAGACACAATGAATTCTGTTCGAGCAGTGAGATCAGGACGATCGGTGCGCGAAACAGTCGGCGCGCCAAACGCGTGATGAGATCCAGTCGTTCCGAAAGCGTTGCTTCTACAGCGACGTCTGTCCCCGGACGATCCGGTTCATCCGCTAATGCGGGTTGATTCATTGGAACACCCGATTGTTGTTTGTCTGAGTACAGCAGGCGTCCCTGGGCGCCTTCTCGAGGGCGGGATCATGATCGCGCACCCGACCGAAGTCCAGTGCAGCAACAACCATAAGCGGAAAGAAAACATGGTCGAAGCACTTTGTCGCCGCGCCGTACAATGCGAATCGCCCGACGGAGCGCCCCAGAGGAGAAGCCATGAAACGCATCGTGCTGTTTCTCGGAACCAACATCGCGGTTCTGATCGTCCTGTCGATCACGCTCCGGCTGCTCGGGGTCGACCGTTACCTCAGCGCCGAAGGCATCGACTTCGGCGCATTGCTGGTGTTTTCCGCCGTTGTCGGTTTCACCGGATCGATCATTTCCCTGCTGCTTTCCAAGACCGTGGCGAAGTGGTCCACCGGTGCGCAGATCGTCGACGGCACGGAAGGTCCGGAAACCCGCTGGCTGGTGGACACGGTACAGCGACTGGCCGAGCGTGCCGGCATCGGCATGCCGGAAGTGGCGATCTACGACGGCGCGCCCAATGCTTTCGCCACCGGCGCCTTCAAGAATTCCGCCCTGGTCGCCGTTTCTAGCGGCTTGTTGCGCTCGATGAATCGTGACGAAGTGGAAGCCGTGCTCGGCCATGAGGTCTCGCACGTCGCCAACGGCGACATGGTGACGCTGACTTTGATCCAGGGTGTGGTGAACACCTTCGTCGTGTTTTTTTCGCGCATCGTCGGCTACATCGTCGACAAGACCGTATTCCGCACCGAACGCGGCACCGGGCCCGGTTTCTATATCACCGTACTCGTCTGCCAAATCGTGTTCGGCCTGCTCGCCTCGATGATCGTGATGTGGTTTTCGCGCC
>DATCWO010000054.1:0-3761 GCA_036566325.1 Burkholderiales bacterium
TCCCAAACCTGAGCCACCTTTGCCGCTGCGCGCCGTCTCCAGTCGCGTGAACGGCTGTTTCATGTGCTCCACTTGTTCGGCCGGAATGCCCGGGCCGCGATCGAGAACGTCGATGTGGATTTCGCGTCCCTGCGTTTCCACCTGCAGCGCGATATCGTGTTCGCCGTAGCGAAATGCGTTGTCGAGCAGATTGGACATGACGCGCCGAATCGCCATGGGTTTAAGTTCGATATCGCCGGTATCCGAAATCCGCGCGTCGAGGGTATGGCCGGTATCGCGGTAATGACGCACCAGATCGTCGGCAAGCGCGGCGAGATCGGTCGGCACGCTCGCTTCGCCACCGGCTGCGCGGGCGAAATCGAGGAACTGGCTGATGATGCGATCCATCTCCTCGATGTCGGCGGCCATGCCGTGGATCGTTTGCTCATCCGCGCCGCTCATCTCGGCGCCGAGGCGCAGCCGCGCCAGCGGCGTGCGCAGATCGTGCGATACACCGGCGAGAATGATTGCGCGGTCTTCGTCGAGGCGCGCGAGGTTGCTGGTCATCTGATTGAACGCGCGTGACACCGTCTGGATTTCTTCGGGGCCTGATTCATCGAGGGGCGGCGGCAGTCGCCCGTGGCCGATTTCGCGCGCCGCGCTGGTCAGCGCGGCCAGCGGCCGGCGCAGGCGGAAGACGATGAAATATGCGGCAATCAAGGCGAGCGCAAGCACCAGCGCGCCCCAACCCAGCCATTGCAGCGCAAGCTGCCGCTCCACGCGTTCCTGCGGCAGCATGACCCAGTACTCGTCGTCGCCGATGAAGAAGCTCACCCAGAAGCCGCGCTCGCCGTTGCGTTCCAGCGCGATGCGCGTGTCGGGGCCAAGGTCGCGGCGGATTTCGCCGCTCAGCAACTGCAACATGGCGCGGTCTTCCGTCGGCACCACGAGTTTGTCGCCGGGCTCAGCCAGGTAGACGCGGATGTTTTCCTGATCGGCAAGGTCGAGCAGCAACTCCCCGCGCAATTCAGGTTGCGATGTGACCAGCGCTGTGCGCGTCAGGTTGACGACGCTCACGACCATCTGCGCGATCTGGCGCGTGCGCGGTTCGATGTCGTAGGCGCGGAAGATCTGCACCCACGCGCCGATGGCAAGCACGATCACCACGGCGATGAGCAGGAACGCGCGCCACAGCAGACTGCGCGGCATCATTGCTCGTCGGGGACGAACACGTAACCGAAACCGCGCACGGTCTGGATGTAAGTCGGATTGGAGGCGTCTGGTTCGACCAGTTTGCGCAGGCGCGACACCTGGACATCGATGGCGCGATCGAACACTTCGTACTCGCGTCGTCGCGCCAGTTCCATCAGTTTGTCGCGTGACAATGGTGTGCGCGGATGCGTGACCAGCACTTTCAGCAGCGCGAATTCGCCGGTGGTGAGCGAAGTCGTTTCGCCGTTCTTGCTCAACGTACGCGTTGCCAGATTCAGCGATATGCCGCCGAAGGAGACGATCTCGGGCTCGGTAGCCGGCGCGCCGGGCGGCAGGGGCGCACCGCGACGGCGAATGATCGCGTTGATGCGCGCCACCAGCTCGCGCGGATTGAAAGGTTTGGGCAGATAGTCGTCCGCCCCCATTTCCAGGCCGATGATGCGATCCACGTCTTCGCCGCGCGCCGTGAGCATGATGATCGGCATCATATTTTTAGTGCCGCGCAGACGGCGGCAGATCGAAAGCCCGTCTTCGCCCGGCAGCATCAGGTCGAGCACCAGCAGGTCGTAATGCTCGTGGGCGAGCTGTTTGTCCATCGCGGGCGCATCGGACACAGTCTTCACCACGAAGCCCTGCTGAGCGAGATAGCGGTTGAGCAGATCGCGCAAGCGCAGATCATCATCGACAACGAGAATTTTGGTTTTGGGTTCCGACATGGAGGCAGGTAATCGATCGGGAGGCCCGTATCCTAGCCCGAGCGGAGACGGAGCGGGGCGGTGGCGTCGTTGCGCACGTTACGCCCGGTAAGCCGGCACGCTCTTGCAACAAACCCTTACAAAGTGAGCATGGGGGTACACAGTGGGCTTACATGCGAACGCTAACGTGATGTCAACGCGCGGCCATTCATCGCGCGGCATTACGGAGCAACGCCTTGTTCACTGTCCGACGCCTTCTTCTGATCGGCCTGCTGGCCGCTTCCGCCACGGGCTGTGCGGTCACGCCGTACGAGTCGCATGTGGTGCATGAGGTCTACGAGCCGTACCCCTACGTCTATCCGCGGACGCAGGTCTACATTTATCAGTCTCGGAGCTATGGTCATTCTCATCGCGGATATGACCACGCCGATCGGGATCGGTCGCATGCGCGGAAGCCGCCCATCCGGCGCGACGAGTGGTCGGATCGCCCGCACGAGCGTGTGCGCGATGCCGAACCCGCGAAGCGCGATGTCGCGCGCGCGGAACCGCGCCGTGAACCGAAGGAGCGTTCGGCGCGGCGGGAACATGCGGAACCGCGCCGGGAAGCCGATCGTTCGACACGGCACGTCCGTAACGAAAGCCCGGACGACGATCGGCGCGAGCGTCGCTGACCCGGCCGATACACACGCTTACAAAGAGACGGTTGATGCACATAGTCCGCTTACATTGCATCGCTAAAGTGCAACCGTGCCGAACGCAATCGGCCTTCACTCAAGGAGAGACGCAATGTTCAAAGCAAAACAAATGCTGCTGGTTCTGATGCTGGGCATTCCGGCGATCGCGAGCGCGGGTTCGCCTTACGAGGCGGCGCACGAGCGCCATGTGACCATCATCAAGCAGGTTCACTACGATCGTGACCGCAGTCCCGTTCGCCATTACGACGGCTGGGGCGACGGCGAGATCAACCGTATGCAATATATGCAGCAGAAACAGATTCAGCGGGGCGTGCGCTCGGGCGCACTGACCCGCAGCGAAGCGCGTCGCCTGTGGGATGAGCAGGAGCGCATCGCCCGGCTGGAACGTCGTTACAAGGCAGACGGTCATCTGTCACTTGCGGAACGTCGGGATCTCGAACGCGACCTTAACAGGGCGGGGCGTCGTATTTACAATCAGGCGAACGACAGGCAGGCTCGCGGCTGATACTGTGGGTTGCCATAGAACGACATCCTTTAACTCCGAGCAAATATGAAACGCCTCCTCGTGCTGATCGGCATGCTGTCCGCCCTGGTCGCCGCCTATCCGGTGGCGGCCCAGCACGAGGACGGTCGTGGCGACCGTTACGAGCGGCGCGACGACAGCCGTCGCGGCAACGATCGTGATCGCAATGCGCGCGGCGATGAGCGGCGGGGACGCGATCGCGAGGCCGATCGGCCCACACGGCGCGAGTCGATGTCCCCCGACGAACGCCGCCAGTTGCGGCGTGACATCGAGGATTACGGTCGGGATATCTATCGCGACCGGCGCGGTCGGCGTAACTGACCCGCCGGCGCCGGCTTGACGGCGCCATCCTCAGGTAGTAGATTACTACCGTCCTTCCGAGTCGAGGTTCGCCATGGGAATGCCGGTCAAATTGTCGGACGAACTGGTCCTTGCCGCCCGCATGGAGGCTGAGGCCACCGATCGCACGATCACTTCGCAGATCGAGCACTGGGCCAAGCTTGGCCGCGCCGCCGAGGTGGAGTTGAGCTATGGCGAAGTGGTGAAACTCAAGCTTGCTCATACGGGTGCCGCCGGGCGCGCCAAAAGCGCGGCCAAAGCGCCGGCAAGCGGCGCGGAATTGCGGGCGCGTCTGGAAAGCGTGGCGCAATCCGAAGA
>DATCWO010000213.1:0-2029 GCA_036566325.1 Burkholderiales bacterium
GGTGACGCGGACACGCTGCCCGGGGCGCAGGCCGGGGTCCTCGTCCACGACCACCGTGCCTTGTTCGCCCGCTTCATAGAAGACGGTCACTTCGTAGCGAAGACTCACGACGTTGGCGTTGTGATCCTTTTCGCTGTTGCGGATGACGCCGGCGATCGCGGTTTTCCAGTTGTCGCTGTTCAACGCGCGCTGGCGTTGTTCCTGCACCAGGCCGACCACACCGATTTTCGGGATGGCGGGCGCCTCCGCCGCGGGTTCGGTGCGCGGCGCGGGCTGTGCGCAGGCGCCCAGCATGACGAAGAGCAGAAGGAGTACAGCGAAGCGGAACATGATCGACAGGGTGTCAAGGACACCGGATTCTACGAGGCGAATCGGTGGGGCGTCGCCGTCGCATTGCGCGTTACCGGTACAATTGCGGGCTTCGTTCACGGTGCGACCCAGCAACTTTCATTGGTCGCACCCTTCTTCTCGCGGATTGGAATCTCGAATTGATAGTTACCAGCAACCTCAGCATGCATTTTTCCGGCAAACCGCTGTTCGAAAACGTGTCGGCGAAATTCGGTGAGGGCTATCGCTACGGCTTGATCGGCGCGAATGGCTCGGGCAAATCGACGTTCATGAAGATTCTCGGCGGCGATCTGGAGGCGACGGGCGGCACGGTTGCGGTCGATTCGAACGAGCGCGTCGGCAAACTGCGGCAGGATCAATTCGCTTACGAAGACCAACGCGTACTCGACGTGGTGCTCATGGGGCACGAGGAAATGTGGCAGGCGGCGCTGCAACGCGATGCGATTTATGCCAATCCCGATGCGACCGACGACGATTACATGCGCGCCGCCGAACTCGAAGCGAAGTTCGCCGAGTATGGCGGCTACGATGCCGAAGCGCGCGCCGGTGCGTTGCTGCTGGGTGTCGGCATTCCGCTCGAACAGCACGATGGACCGATGAGCGCCGTCGCGCCGGGCTGGAAGTTGCGCGTGCTGCTGGCACAGGTGCTATTCGCCGAGCCGGACATCATGTTGCTCGACGAGCCGACCAACAACCTCGACATCAACACCATTCGCTGGCTCGAAGGCGTGTTGAACGAGCGCAACAGCACGATGATCATCATTTCGCACGATCGCCACTTCCTCAATAGCGTCTGCACGCATATGGCCGATCTGGATTACCGCTCATTGCGCGTCTATCCCGGCGATTACGACGATTACATGCAGGCTTCCACGCTGGCGCGCCAGCAACAGGCGCAGGCCAATGCGCGGGCGAAGGACCGCATCGCCGATCTGGAAGATTTCGTGCGTCGCTTCAGCGCGAACAAATCCAAGGCGCGTCAGGCCACTTCGCGCATGAAGCAGATCGAAAAACTGAAGGTCGAGGACGTCAAGCCGTCCAGCCGCCAGTACCCGTTTATTCGCTTCGAATATGACGAAAAAGAGAAGCTGCACCGCATTGCCGTGGAGACGCAGAAGTTGAGCAAGGGCTACGGCAAACCGTTGATCGCCAAGCTCGATCTCGCCATCGAGGCGGGCGAGAAGGTCGCGATCATCGGGCCCAACGGCGTCGGCAAGACCACGCTGTTGCGCGTGCTGCTGGGCGAATTGCCGCCGGATGCCGGCACGGTGAAGTGGGCGGAGAAAGCGCGCCCCGGTTATTGCGCGCAGGACAACGCCGGCGATTTCGAGGCCGACATGAATCTGGTCGACTGGATCGGCGGCTGGCGCGGCGAGGGCGACGACGAAACCGTGGTGCGCGGCACGCTGGGCCGTCTGCTGTTCTCCGGCGATGACGTGAAGAAATCGGTGAAAGTGATTTCAGGCGGTGAAGAGCGCCGCATGATCTTCGGCAAGCTCATGCTGCAGCGGCATAACGTCCTGCTGATGGACGAGCCAACCAACCACCTCGATATGGAATCGATCGAATCGCTCAACGACGCACTCGATCGCTATACCGGCACGCTGATTTTCGTGTCGCACGATCGCGAGTTCGTGTCCTCACTGGCGACCCGCATTATCGACATGCAGCACGGTGAAGC
>DATCWO010000088.1:0-20724 GCA_036566325.1 Burkholderiales bacterium
ATTGCGGCCGATCGCGCTCATTGTTGACCATGCAGAGAAAGCCGAGCGGGCCGTCGTCGGCGGCCCGAAATTGATGCCAGGTGAGTGGCGCAATGCTGATCAGATCGTGCAGGCCGATGTCGTACAGCTCGGTGCCAACCAGGCAGCGGCCATGGCCGCGCACCACCATCACGGCGTGCGTGTGCTGATGACGCTCGAGCGTGGAATAACCGGCTGCGGCGATTTCGAAATAGCGCAACTGACATTGCAGGTGCGGATCGTCAAACAGAATCTGGCGCGAAATCGCCCTGAACGGCGCACTGCCCTCCTCCTTGTAGGCGAGAACATCAGCGCCTTCCCAGGCTCCATCGGCAATGCGACGACGTATGACGCTCATGCCCACGTCCCTTCGGCAGGCGTTTGTCCGGCGCACTGCGCAACACGCGCAACAAATTCGCGCGTCCGATCCTGCAAGGCATCGCCTGCCTGCAACAATGAACCGCCGATGAGCAGCATGACATCGGCACCGTAGAACTGAATCATTTCGTCAACCCGCCCGATGTTCATGCCGCCGGCGGGCACGGGCATCGCTGCCGGCATGTCATCCCATGTCGAACGCGCGGCGGCGGCGATCGCGCCGCATTCATCGCGCGTGTAGGCAAACCGCCCACCGTAGTTGGGATAGATCACCGCGTCGGCACCGAGCAGGCGAAACAGTTTGCCCAGCAACAAGGCCGGCGCGACCCGCGTGGCGCCGGCATACGCCGGATGGGCGAGGACCGGCACCTGCAACTGCGTCGCGACGAGTTCATGGAAGCCCGGCAGGCCGATCAGCGCCGGAGCGATCAACACCGCGCCCACGCCCTCCTCGCACACGAGGCGGGCCTGCGTCGTCAGCGCTCGCGGGCTGCCGACCATACTCGGGGCATAGAGGACGTGGCGCCCGGTTTCACGATTGGCGCGCTGCACGGCGCTCTGGCACGCGCGCACGCGCTCGGCAAAGGGCGAATAGGCTTGATCGGCCAGCCCGTGATCGTCCTTGATGAGATCCACGCCGCCAAGCGCAAAGCTGTAGCACAACTGCGCCAGCGCATCGACCGGCAATCCCTGCGGCTTGAGCGCGGCGCAAGTCAATGGCCGATCCGTCACGCCGATCAGGCGCCGCAGCCCCGCAATGCCGAACCGCGGGCGGGCGAAATGCGCGGCAAAACCGGCCGGGAACACCGCATCCACGAGTTCCACGTGGGCATGTAACGAGCTGTTGCCGAACAGCATGTTGAGCGTCTGTGCGACATCGAAGCCAGTCGTCGCCACCGCCAGCGCGAGCGTCACCTCATGTACGTCCGGCGCGGTGGTGCGGATCGTTTCCACGCGTGCAAGGATTTCATCGCGCACGAAGGCATCGCGCATGGCGACATCGCGCGGCGTTTCGACGCTCTGCTCGAGCGCAAGCGCCTCGGCAACGGCCTCGATGTCCGCTGCGGCGGCGCGAACGCGATACGTTGCATGGATACGGGGCATGGCGGATCTGGGAAATGCGGATGCCCTATTGTGGCGGTCACTGCACGGCAGGACAACCCGCGCACGGAAGCCGGCGAAATCGCATGCCGGACCACGCAGTACGGGCGAGTGTTGGAGATGGCCCTATTTCACCAGGACCGTGCCGATCATGCCGGCCTGGTAGTGACCGGCAATCAGGCAGGCGTAGTAAAAACTGTCCGGCCGGCCTCGCCGATATTGCCCATCGCCGCAGCGGTTCGGAGTGTCTGTTGCGCCGTCGATTGGACTACCATTGGCGCCGCCCGCGGACACGCCCCGCGCCACCTCGATAAGCAGAAACGATTGTTTGTTGACTGTACCGACACACCTCTCCATCAGCCACCGCACGAGCGCCCCTTCATGATGAGCGCAGCAATGCGGTTTCGCCGGTCGTGGCACGCGTCATCATGACCGATACCGTGAACGCCTCCAGTCGGTGGCGCCGTCTGCTGCCGCTGTTGCGCTGGTGGCCATTGGTCAATCGCTACAATGCGCGTGCCGACGCGCTGGCCGGACTGACCGGCGCGATCATTCTGGTGCCGCAGGGCGTCGCATTTGCCACCATCGCCGGCATGCCGCCGGAGTACGGCCTGTACGCGGCGATGGTGCCGGCAATCATCGCCGCGTTATTCGGCTCGAGTTGGCATCTGGTGACCGGACCGAGCACAACCGGCTCGCTCATCGTGTTCGCTTCGCTCAGCGCCCTTGCCATACCCGGGTCGCCCGACTACATCCGGCTCGCCCTGACGCTCGCTTTTCTCACCGGCGTGTTCCAGCTTGCGCTGGGGTTGGCGCGCATGGGCGTGCTGGTGAACTTCGTCTCGCAAACCGTCATCACCGCTTACGTCGCCGGCGCGGCAATCTGGATTTTTTCCAGCCAACTCGGCAACTTCTTCGCCATCGCCATGCCGCGCGGCTTGTCGCTGGTGGAGATTCTGCACAACCTGTGCGCGCACGTCGGCGACATCAATCCCTACGCCACCGCGGTGGGTTTGGTCACTCTTGGCGCGGGGCTGATCGTGCGGCGGCTGTGGCCGCGCGTGCCGTACATGATCGTCGCCATCGTCGCCGGGAGCGTCTGCGCAATCATCATCGACCGCATCGTCGGCGCGGAGGTCGCGGATATCAGCACCGTGGGTGCGATTCCGCATGCCCTGCCGCCGCTATCGATGCCGAATTTCTCCGCGGAAGCGATCGAAGCGACCCTGCTCAGCGCGCTCGTCATCACCGTGCTGACCCTCACCGAAGCGGTATCCATCGCACGCAGCGTGGCGCTGCGTACCGACCAGGTGATCGACAACAATCAGACGTTCATCGGCCAGGGGCTGGCGAACATCATCGGCAGTTTTTTCTCGGCCTATCCGTCGAGCGGCTCGTTCAACCGCACCGGCCTGAATTACGAAGCCGGTGCGAAGACGCCGCTGTCAGCCATCTTCGCTGCGGCTTTTCTGGTACTCATTCTGCTGGTGCTCGCGCCCTTGGCGCGCTATCTGCCGATTCCCTCCATGGCGGCGATCCTGTTCATCGTCGCCTACGGGTTGATCAATACCGATCAGATCAAAACGCTGTCGCACACCAGCCGGCTGGAAGCGCTGGTGTTCGCGGTAACGTTGGTCGCGACACTCATCGATTTGCGCGTGAGCATTTTTATCGGCATGGCGCTGTCGCTCGCCGTATTCGTCTATCACGCCTCGCGCCCGACTGTCACGACTGCATTGCCGCATCCGGACCCGCACAGTCCGCACTTCATCGACGGCGACGGCCTGGTGCCCGACTGCCCGTCGCTCAAGATCATCCGCATCAACGGCGCGATGTATTTCGGCGCGGCCAACTTCATCCAGCAGGCGCTGCTGCGTATCGACCGGGATAACCCGCAACACGTCAATGTCTTCATCGTCGCGCGCGGCATCCACTACATCGATGCAGCAGGCGCGCAAATCCTCGCGCAGGAAGCGCGCCGTCGGCGCAAGCTCGGTGGGGCGCTGTATTTCTATCGCCTGAACGAAGCGGTGCAGGACACCTTGCGCAGAGGCGGTTTCCTCGACGACATCGGCACGGAAAATCTCTATACCACTCAGGCGCAAGTGATCGAACGCGTCAAGGCCGCCATCCACGCGCGCCACACCGCGGGTTGACGTCTAGAAAACTCGCACTCGCCTTCACCCCCGCGACACGCGGTCGGATCGTTGCTGAAAACGCGATCCGCCCGCACCTGCCACGTATCGAGAATCTTGCGCGGCTCAGGCGGTGTAATCGCCCCGCAACATGGCATCCACCTCGCGCTCGGCGTGTAGCCAGTCATCCAGTTCGGCGCCTGGTGTCCAGCCGCGCCATTCGGCGCGGAAGTAGGCAATGCGCTCGATCATGGCGCGCCGTTCCGCCGGCGCGATGTCCCGCTCCGCGGCCCGCGTCGGAAGCGCATTGCGTTGCGCGTCCACTGTTGTCGCAACGGCTGGTTCCGCTGCGGCAGGCTTCTCGACCACGCCCGGTGTCGGCGTTTTTATCGGATCCGTGCGCAATGTCGGTGCCGCATCGGCCGCCTTCACCTTGGAGACACGCCGCGCCACGGCATCGCCGGCGGCGCGCTTGCGCCCGGGCGCCTTGTCTGTCTGATCTTTCGTTTCTACCGCCGCTGCATTTTTCGTGCGGCTGATGCGTTTGGTCGTGCTGCGCGACGGGGTGTCACGCTGCGAACCCGTGGATGCAGGGGTTTCGCTTTTGTCAGTCATGGTTGCCTCTCGGACAGTGGGTCGCGATGACCATACGCGGACCCGGTTACGAAACGTTGACAAATCTCAATCGCGTCCGCCACATGGTGCCGAAACGCGCAACCGGGGATTTATGCATGTTTCGGACCCAAATCTTCCACCAACGCACCGGACACGAAGTGACAGCACCGGGGTGGCCGCTGTCTATACTGAATCTTCCAAACTCATGCCTGTGAGGGTATGCCGTGCCGACCGCGCGCGAAGAAAAAGTGGGCCTCGAGAGCATCATCGAGTCTGCTATGGACGCGATCATCACGGTGGACGAAGACCTGCGCATCGTGCTGTACAACCGGGCGGCTGCCGACCTGTTCGGCGTGGCGAAAGCGCAGGCCATGGGTTCCCCGCTGGATCGCTTCGTGCCGCCTCATCCCGGCGATTCGCGCGACGCATACATCAAGCGCTTCAGCGAAACCGGCCAACCGGGCGATGCGGCGCGCCGCATCGGCGGACGCTCCATATATGGCGTGCGTGCCGGCGGCGAGCAATTTCCAATCGATGCATCCTTTTCGCAAAGCACGGTCGTCGGCCGCAAGCTGTACACCGTCATCCTGCGCGACGTCACCGAGCAGGTGCATGCCGAAGAGGCGCTGACCCGGGCGCACGCGGAGCTTGCTGCGCTATCGCGCGCGGCCAATCAGGCGCTGGAAGATGAACGCCGGCGCATCGCGCGCGAATTGCATGACGAGTTGGGGCAGATGCTCACCGCAATGAAAATCGACGTGACCGACCTGCAACAGCAATTGCCCACGCATTACGTTGAATTGCACGAACGGTGCGAAGGATTACGCCTGCTTATCGATCAGACCATCACGGCGACGCGACACATGTCCACCGAACTGCGCCCACTCGTTCTCGACGATCTCGGCCTGGCCGCCGCGGTCGACTGGCTGGCGGAAAATTTTTCCCGGCGCACCGGCATGCGCACAACGGTGCGTTTCGATCCCGCCGTTGCGCATATGGGCGAGCCGCATGCATCGAGCGCGTTTCGCATCGTTCAGGAATCGCTCACCAACATCATGCGGCACGCCGAGGCCACGCATGTCGAAATCGAAGTGACCCACCATGCCGATTTCGCCTGCGTCATCGTGCGCGACGATGGTCGGGGCATCCGCCCGGAAGATTTTGACAAGCCCGGCTCGCTTGGCCTGCTCGGCATACGCGAACGCGTCCGCCTGCTCGGCGGTGTCGCGACCATCGCGGCGCGACCTGAAGGGGGCACGCAACTCAGCGCGCGTTTTCCCCTCGCGCAGCACGCCAACGCGGCGCACCCGGCATGATTCGCATCATCATTGCCGATGATCATGCCATCTTGCGCGATGGTCTTAAACGCATCATCGAGGCCGCATCCGGCTGCGCAGTGGTGGCCGAAGCAGTGAATGCGAATCAAGTGACCGACCAGGTGCGCAAGCAGGTTGCTGACGTGCTGCTGCTCGATCTGTCGATGCCGGGCGCGAGCGGTATCGACCTCATCAGGCATGTAAAAAACATTGCGCCGAAATTGAGCGTGCTGGTTCTTTCAATGCATGCCGAGGAACAGTATGCGCTGCGCGCGATTCGCGCCGGCGCGTGCGGCTATCTGACCAAGGATTGCGCCGCCGAGGGACTGGTCCGTGCGATCCGGAAGGTCGCCGGCGGCGGCGTATACATCAGCGAAGGCGTCGCCGAACAACTGGCGCGCCATCTCAACATCGGCGCCATCGATGATGTGCCGCATCGGGCATTGAGCGATCGCGAATATGAAGTGTTCCTCGCCCTGGTGGCCGGCCGGGGCGTTTCGGATATCGCGCAGCGAATGCACCTGTCAGTGAAGACGGTCAGCACCCATAAGCGCCGCATCCTGGAAAAAATGCATTTGGACAGCGTGGCTGATCTGGTCCGTTACGCTGTTGCGCATCGGCTGATCGATCTGCCCTACCACGCAGAAGCGGCTGAGTAAGCAGGAGTAGTGAAAACCCGACAGGGGGTAGGACGATTCCTATAGGCCCACGACTCCGCCGAGACTCAAAATCCTCCTGCGCCCAATAGGCGCCGAGCCTCGACTGGGACAAAGTTCGCCCGTGCGTATTACATCTGCCAGCGCGGGCGACAAGACCGACGACCTGCGCGTATTCGTCGCCGAAGACTCGCGCTTTATTCGGGTACGAATCGTCACGCTCCTCACCGGTTGCGTCGGTGTGCAATGCGTCGGCTGGGCTGAAGGTGTGAACGATGCGATCACCGGCATCCGCGATACCCATCCGCACGGACTCATTCTCGATCTGCAACTGCTTGATGGCTCGGGCCTCGATGTGCTCCATGCCGCACGCTGCAACGATCCCACCCTGCGCGTCGTCGTGTGCACCAACTGGGCCACCGATCAGCATCGCGCGGCATGCCGCACCGCCGGCGCCGAATGCGTGCTCGACAAGTCGACCGAATTTACGCAACTGCGCAACGTCGTCCTGCGCTGGGCAGATGCGCGCGATTCAAGCCATCCGTCTTTTGTTCATTGACTTCAACAAGGAAAAACTCATGACCGTCATTGCGCTACGAGAACCCGTTCCGCGCATCATCACGCCGCGCTGCAAGTCGGGCGCTACAGACATCAGCCTGCGGGCGTTGAACGCGTTGCTGCGCCTCGGCCTGCCGGACGTCTCGCGTCTTGACGAATTCGGTTTCAGCACCCGCCAGTTGCGCGGAGGGGAACCGCTGATTCATTGCGGCGACGCCTGCGAAGCAATTTATGCCGTGCGCTTCGGCAGCCTGCGAACGGTAATCATCGATGCGAACGGCTCCGAGCAGGGTATGGGCTTCCCAATGGCCACCGATGTGATCGGCACCGATGGTCTGGCGACCGGCCTGCATACGTCACGGACGGTCGCGCTCGAACGCAGCGAAGTGGTCGTGATTCCGCTTGCGCGCGTGGCGGAAATCGCCCGCATGGTGCCGGCGTTCGACCTGATGGTGTATCGCATGATCGGCCGCGAAATCGCGCGCGACCACGCCGTGCTCTATGTGCTCGGATCGCTCAATGCGGAAGGGCGCGTCGCCGCTTTCCTGCTCGGGCTTTCGGATCGTTACGGCGAGCTCGGCTACTCGCGCACCGTCTTCAATCTGCGCATGACGCGCCATGACATCGCGGGCTATCTCGGCCTGACACTGGAAACGGTGAGCCGCGCGTTTTCGGCGTACGCCGCCAGCGAGTTGCTGCGTGTGAATGGTCGGGAAATCGAAATTCTCGACATGGATGCCCTGCGACGAGCGATGACCGAACCGAGCGCCGTCTTGCGCCGTCATCGCAATGCCAATGCGCTGAAGGCAACTCCGTATACACCGCAATTGGCTATCGCCTGCTGAAGCGACGCCGCGTATCGCCCGCTCAGAAGCCCGGGCGATGCGTCCCGATGCGCAAATGGCGCGTGGCGAGAAAGACTTCGCGCAGGAAGGACATCAGGCCCAGCGTCAGCAAAGCCATTGCCGCGATGAACAGGCTGCCTGCCACCGTCGAGAGGTCGGTGTTGAGAAACACACCGACGAACAGCGCTGCAACCTCCAGACAAACCAGTAAGGCGCAACCGGTGCAGCACGTGATCGCGCGGTTGGTCCAGCGCGCCCGGCGAGAGAGAATCTGCAACTGAAACTGCACCAGCACGAGCGCGTCGCCGACCAACGAATCGACCTCCGCCTCCAGCCGTCGCGCACGATCGACTGCACGCGCCAGACGGTTGGTCAACACGCCCAGGAGCGAACCGATCGCAGTCAGCAAAAACACCGGCGCAACCGCCAGTTGAATGACGTTCGCAATGCTCGATACGTGCGGTTCCATGGCCCTCCTCGGCGTCGGCGCGCGTGTAGCAATCGAATAAGCAACGAACGCGCGGCTATGCCGATCATACAAGGGCACGTCGCCGACTCGTGCGCAGATTTTGTCTGTTGCTCTGCCAGGTCAGCGTGCGTCAGTCTGGATCTCATCGATGCCCAGTTGCGTTTGCAGCCCCGCCCAACCCTTTGGCGTGACGACCACGACACGGGATGATTCAGAGCGCTGCAACCAATCATTCGAACACAGCAGACTCATGAATTGCCCTCCGAGCGGGCCCGCAAGATGGTGTTCCCGCTCGGTCCAATCGAGGCATTGCCACGCAAGGCCACGGCGCGTTGGCCTGATCGTCCGGACATCGAGGCCAATGCTGCCGAACCACTCGATGCCGGCCAACGTCACTTCGAACTGTTTGTCGGATGCGGGACAAATATAGCGCCGCGCTTGCAAAGCCTGCGCGACGGCAACGCCGACCTGACCGGCGAGGTGACCGTAGCAGCATCGACAGAAACGGAGTTGCCGCCCCTGCGCGCTGAGCGCCCTTCGCTTGATCGGCGTTTCGGGCCGAACCGCGGCAAGCTGTTCGAGTACATAGGCGACGTGGGAACCGGCAAGGCGGTAATAGCGATGCCACCCCGCCGTCTCGATCGAAACCAGCCCGTCGGCAACGAGTTGAGCAAGGCGGAAACGCGCCGCCTGCACGCTGATCCCTGAGGCATCGGCCAGTTCACCCGCCGGCAACGCCCGCTGATCCGACAGGATCGTCAACATCGCCATGCAAGCGGGATCTGTGACTGGAAGATGGATGGCGGAAAGGCTCGGCGCGAGTGACATGCGGCGTTTCAACGAAGACGAATCCACTCGATCATAGCGCCGGGCACCAGCCGGCGGCTGACTACGACCCTGACATTGCGAACGGGGACAACGTGGCCCCCGTGTGCGGTCGCATCCTCGATATTTGTCCTCAGGCCCTCATCGCTTCATTCTCTTCCGGCGTGAGAAGTGGTCCATCCAGTGTGACGCGATCGGTTTCTACCCTGAAGCGGGCAATGATCGGTTTGAGCTCTTCCTTGATGTGTTTTTCGCTATTTCCATTGAACAGATGCCCGATCAAACCGCGGCGGAGATCGGACGTTCCCATCAACCAATCGGTTATCGGAAACGACAGATTCATGTTGTATTTCATCATGATGCCTAGATTGTGATGGGCCGTATGATGCCGGCGAATGGTATTGATAAAAGGCATGTTGTCCACGAACCAGTTATCGTGCACGTGGCAGCAGTAATGAAAGGTTTCATACACCAGGTACTGCGCAACCATGGTCAGAAAAAGGATGTACCCCGCATTCGGGTTAATGAGCTTGGAAGCAATAAATCCAAGCGATAAACCAAAGACGCCCAGCGTGAGCAGCACGCGCCACGGAAAGAAAACAATCCGGAACTCCCGCGTGCTATCGATTGTTCGTTCGTTGTCGGTGAAGTACTGATGGTGCTCGCGGGTATGGCGTTGGTAAATTGCACGCAGCGCCCAGACATCGATTCGTTTATGCATGACGTACATATGCATGAACCATTCTAGAAAGTTGCCCGCAAGAAATATGGGAATCACCAGAAACCATTCCCAGGTTGCACCCTGTAGATGAGTAAGGCAGTAGTAGATCGCGGCGATTCCGACTGCGTACATCACCCCGATGTGCAGCAGCCCGTTATACAGAGGATTGATATTCGACTTGTAGTTCTCCCGGAATTTCCTCTGGCGCTCAGTCATCATGATGCAGCTCCTCATTCATCTAATACATGACTGATATATTAGTAATGCACAAACCGCCTGTCAACTGGCACGCGGTTATTTCGATGTAAACAATTTCGCCGGCATTGAAGCAGGGGGCCCTGCGTCTATTCCAGTGGGGCCGGCATCCGAATGAATGAGAGTCATACGGAAAATCGGGCGCGCGCCCTGTATGACATGTCTGAAGTTTTTTCCGGACGCAATCCGGGCGTATCGCGGTCTATCTGCCTCACGGGAAGTGGCAGGGACGACCCTTAACCGGCAATACAACGCAATCTTCAGCTCAGCCGGTGATGGATGCGACTGAGCGTCGATCGCGCTCATCCCGCATACACTCAGGCCTCATCCTCGATTCGCCCGGTATGGTATTTCCGGCTGTCCGAAGGTGCCTGCTGTCTGTCGCGCATGCCGTAGTCGCGATCGATTTCGCCGACCCGCAGCCGGTAATCCTTGAAGACCGCCGCTCGCCCCTGCTCCTGGGCGAGGCGATGCGGGCCGAGCGTCCGCCATTGCTCCACCGCTTTTTCATCCCTCCAGAATGACAGCGATAAAACCTTGGTCGGATCAGTGAGACTTACGAAACGTTCGACCGAAATGAATCCGTCCATTTTCTCCAATACAGGCCGCAAATTCGCTGCAATATCGAGATAGGATTGTTGGTGTCCCTCGGCAGGCCATACTTCGAAAATGATCGCAATCATGACGCGCTACCTTTCAGGCTTGGCCACGGCTTGATCGCCGCAACGATGATGAACAGAAGCCGGCCGGACTCCGATTTTTCCCTACATGCTGTTCCGGTGCGACGCGGATCGCGGCCACGGCCGTTAAAGCGCCTTGCGTGGATGAGAAAAGCCAATCGGCGCCGGGGCGTTCGCGAGGATGCGATTGAACAGATCTTCGTAGAGCTCGCCGGCGGGATAACGCCCGGTGCGCGGATCCCGGTTGTCCGAGAAGGCGGCATTGACCTCTTGCCAATCGTGTTCTGTCAGCACTTCTTCTGCGATCGGAAGCAGCTCCCGCTCCTCCAGACGCATATGTTCGAGGTAGAACTCGACATAACCCTTGACGGCCTTTTGGAAACCGCCGCGACGAGGCTCCCCGACAAATTCCCAAGCCAAAAGCAAATGCTGAAGTTCGAGAATGGCGGCCTCGCCACGAGAATGTTCCCGATCGAGTCTTGCAATGATCTCGCATGCCTCCGGTGAGCGCGCGCAGATTTTCGGAAAAAGGACTTCCGATTCCTTCACGTGATGCAACCGCTCCGGAAACTCGTCGATATAAAAAAGCATTCCCCTCATCACTTTGAAGTGGTTTGCCGTAATTTCCGGTGCATTCCATTCGGACATCAGGCGCAGGGATAAAAGAATTCCGGCCAAAGCCTCGTGCTCGGCGAGAATGACATTCACGGCTTCATGTTTCATGACACATCTCACTGTAGAAAAGCTATCGAGGTCACCGCTCGGCAACGCTCCCACGTCGGAAAAGCGGTTCGGCCATGGCCGTCAATCTGTGCCCTTGATTATTTTCATCGTCGCAGCATCCGCCTCCACTTCGCTAACCGTGCCCTCGAACACAATCTCGCCGCGCTCAATGACATACAACCGGTTCGCGAACCGCGGCAAATGGTAAAAATTCGACTCGGCCAGCAACACGCCTCTGCCCTGTTCCAGAATGCGCTGCAATCCGGTGCTGATGGTCGGGAGGATGGCCGGCGACAACCCCTCGAACGCTTCATCCAACAAGAGCAGTTCCGGATCCAACGCGAGCGCCCTGGCAATCGAAACCATTTTTCGCTCTCCGCCGGATAGTTGCTGGCCGCCGCGGTGCAAATACTCCTTGAGCTTGGGGAAGATGGCATACGCTTCGTCAACACGTGCCTGTGCCGATTTCGCCGTCTTGCGCGTCCACGTCGGCAACTCGATGTTGTCCTTAACGGTCAGATCGCCGAATACGTCGCTACCCTCTGGTGTATAGCCAAGACCAAGCGCGACGATTTTGTGTGTTGGCAAGCCTCCGAGCGATAGCCCCTTCCACAGCACGTCGCCCGATTCCAGCGGCTGATATCCCATGATGGAGCGAAAGGTCGTCGTTTTTCCGGCGCCATTCCTGCCGACCAGACACACGAGTTCGCCCGGAGCGACAGCAATGGAAATTCCGCGCAGGACTTGGTTTCCTGCCAGTGTCACGCGAACATTGGAGAGATCCAGCAACATTAGTGTCCCCCCTTGCCGACGACGATCGAGGTGATTACTTCGTCAGCAAAAAATTCTTTCGTCGGAAGATCCGCGATCTTGCGTCCTCCCTGCATGGCGATGATGCGAGACGAATAGCGAGCGACCAAATCCATGTCGTGCTCGACCAGCATAATCGCCGCAACACCCATGCTTTTTGCAGCCGACAGCAGGGTTTCCATTACGCCGTGCTTGTCTGCGGTCGATACCCCTGCCGTCGGCTCATCGAGCAACATGACCTTCGGATGCAATGCAAATGCGCTCGCGACGTCCAACAACTTGCGTTTTCCATGCGGAAGAAGGTTCGCCGGCGTATCAAGCGATGACGACATCCCAAACGCGTCGGCTGCGCGCGTGACGATTTCGTTGACTCGTTTGCGCTGCATCACATCGCGGAACATGCTCCAGCGCAATCCGAGGTATGAGCAGGCAGCAACAGCAAGCGTCTCTCGTACGGTTAGATCCGGAAACACACTTACAAGTTGAAACGCTCGCGCGAGGCCCCGCGTCGACAGGTCCACTGCACTGACCCCTGCGATATCCTGCCCGGCGAAATGAACAGCACCTTTGTTTGGTTGATGCAAGCCGGTCAGGACGTTGACCAGTGTCGTCTTGCCCGCGCCGTTCGGGCCGACCACTGAAACAAATTCTCCGGACGAAACGGAGAGGCTGACACCCTCCAGCGCGACGAAGTCGCCGTAATACTTGGAGACGTTATCCGCCGCCAGCAATACCTGGTCTGCCTTCATTGCGCTCTCCCCTTCGACCTGAACTTGCGCAGCGCGCCGAAAATTCCGCCCGGAAGCACGATAACCAGCACCGCGAGAATGACGCCCATGAAAAACCGCCAGTACTGCGTCGCTGACGTAAGCTGATCATGTAGAAGAATGAAAATGAGCGCGCCCAACACCGGGCCCATGAATTCCTGATAGCCGCCTAAAACGGCCATGAAGACCAGATGCCCGGAATGGGTCCAGTAAGCCAGTTCAGGATCGGCAAGGTTTGTATTGACGCCGAGGATGACTCCTCCAATAGAACCGTAGATCGCCGAGATGACGAACGCGATTGCGCGTGCCAGGCGCACCTTGACGCCCAGGTACGTTGCTTTGACGGCGTTATCGCGCGATGCCCTGAGGTGAATGCCGTAAGGGGACCGCACGAGGCGCCACATCACCCAACTCAGCACAATCAACAGAGCGAAGCAGTAATAGTAAAAAGGCCCGCTGAGGAAAGCCGTTTGACTCAGATCCTCCAACTGCTGCCCCATCAGGCTGGGGCGTGGAACGCGCATCCCGCTTTCACCGCCTGTCAGGTAGTAGAACTTGTTGAGAAACGAATGGAAAAGCATGCCGAACGAAAGCGTCAGCATGCCGAAGAAGATGCCTGTAAAACGACTTGCTATCCAGGCGATCGGTATAGAAATCACCAGGACTGCGCCGATCGCCGAAAGCAGCATCAACTCGAACGACGCAATGCCCGTTTTCGCGGTTACAACCGCCGCGGCGTATGCCCCCATGGACACAAACATTGCATGTCCAAATGAAAGTTGGCCGCCATATCCAAACAGCAGATTGAAGCCGAGCAAGGTGATGGCATATGCAAAGAACGGGATCAGCAACGTCAGATAGTAGGCACCGAGGACTTGTGGCGCCAAAGCAAGCGCAAGGGCACTTAGCGCCAGCAGGATTTTGGCTGTCGTGCTGCTCTGCTGAACAGGCGGCGCAATCCCCACTTCATAATTCCGAGCGAGAGACAAAACTTTGGAAATCATGCGGCGACCCTCCCGTAGAGCCCAGATGGTCTCCAGATTAAAACGCCAAGAACGATTACATAGATCGCTAGAATTTCCGTTTCCGGGTAGAACACCAAAGCTGCGGCGCGTACCAGTCCGACAATCAACGCGCCAACTACTGCACCCTTCATGCTGCCTAATCCGCCAATAACAACAACGGCGAATGCTTCGACAACAAGTGCAACGCCCATTTCAAGCGAAGCCGCCGAAGTAGGGATGACCAGCGCGCCGCCGATTGTGCTCAGCATCGTGCCTAACATGAACACCAGCACGTAGACACGTGTGACGTTCACGCCCATGGCCGCACTGATTTCCCAGCTCTCCGCAGTAGCGCGAAGTATTTTTCCCGTCGCGGTGTACCCGAGCAGATAGGCCAGTCCGATTGCCATCACTCCGGCAGCCACGATGACCATGGCGTTATAAGCCGGCATATCTGCGCCCAGCAGCGAGAACGTCCCGAAAACCATTGAAATGTTATCGAGTTGCTGCGGATCCGCACCCCAGAAGTAACGCAATACGTCCTGAATGATGAGCATGAGGGCGAAGGTCAACAGAAGCTGGAAGGATTCCGGCCGTCGATAGATGGTTCTGACCAGTCGCTCCATTGGAATACCCACCAGTCCGGTCACAACGCCAGTCAAGATAAGAATGGCCGGGAACAGATAGACGGGGAGCCCCTGAGCAAGCGCCCAGCTTGTCACGGTGATTCCGGTATAGGCGCCTAGCGCGTAGATGGCGCCGCATGCGAGGTTGAAGATGCGCTGGACTCCAAAGATCAACTGCAATCCTGCGGCCACCAGAAAAAGTACGGCGGCCTGAAATACGCCCGCCATCAATACATTTAGAAATGAAGCCATAAGCTGATTCCTATACGGACCTAGCCAGACATAGCCTGTGCCGGCGATGTAAGCGGCACCCTGATTTCAGCAGAGCATCGATGCATAGATCCGCCGCGCGTGACGATGTCCTTCCCGGCAAACGATTTGCGGCGACCTTCGCGGGCGATTCCATCGGACAAGGGTTGAGAGTTGATGAGCACACCTCTGGAGCCGGCTTATTTCCCGCACCGGCGAGGCGCGCGCAGATCAAGTGATGCGGATAAGCCATGGGCGCACCTCCATCGCAACTTAAAAGTTCGCCCCAGGCTCGCGACCGGGGCGAACATTCAGGTTGCTAAACTTTGAAGGTGGCGGTTTCCAGCCATTTCCAGAAATCAGCGCCGGTAGGTTTTTGGAGCTGATCCGAGTACACCGTCTCCACCGAAGCCAATGTGGGAAAGTCATACTGGTTTTTGTTGGTCGACAGGCCCTGATGGAACGTTTGATTGGCGATGTGATCTGCGCGCATACCGCCCTTTCCGTCGAGTGATTCGACTTGGGTACCAACCATTGCTGCAGCAATTTCGTCTGACGAAGGCCATTTGCCGGATTTTGCGGCCAGCGCTTTTTCAACACCTGCTTTGTAAATTTGCAGCGAGAAGTAAGCGCGATCCGCCTCCCAGTGCGGATAGTCCTTGTACTTGTCGACATACCACGCCACAAATTCTTTCAGGATCGGAGACGCATTGGGGTTGGCGAAGTAAAGAGTGTTATGGCCCCAGACAATGCCTTCCGGTGTGAATTCCTTCTTCATGGCGGTGTGCTGCCAACCCGCTGCGGGCAGCACGAACTTGGTTCCTTCGGTCAATCCGGCGTTGTGCGCCTGCCGCATGAAAACCGGAAGATCAGCGAAGAGGAGCGACGAGAAAATCAGATCCGGTTTAGCAGCCTTCAATGCCGCAACATTGGAGGTCAAATTGAGATTGCCCACCCTGGACCATTGCTCTGACACTACCGTGTGCTCGATTCCGTATTTCTTGAGCAACGCCTGAAACGCGGTCCAGGTATTTCGACCATATGAATAATCAGGACAGATACAGGCGATCCGGGCGAAATTGCCCTTGAAGTGTTTGATCGCCAATAGCGACGCCAAAACGGCCTCGCACTCATTGTCGGTGCTTTTGAAAACGTAACGCGGCTTTGGCATCGTTTCCACCACGCCGTCTTGCGTGGTGCCATCCCAAAATACCGTCAGCACTTTTGCGTCTTCAGCCGCTGGTGCGAGGGCCAGGCTGACGCCGGAAGAAACGATCCCCTGAACGGAATCCACTTCATCTTGCAGGACCAACTTACGAAACTGATCGATGGTGTCCTTCGGCGTTGTTTCTTCACGGATAAGCAGCTCGATCTTTCTTCCGCCGATGCCGCCCGCCGCGTTCATTCGCGCGGCCGCCCACTCGGCTCCGCGTATGCCGCATTCGCCGATCGTGCCTGCGATACCACCACGTGGCGCAATTATGCCGATCCGGAGCGGCTTGTTCTGCGCGAAGGCAGGCGCCCCCCACAACCCGGTTGCACCCAGCGCCACGCCCGCGCCAACGGTTTTTAGTACAAGCCTTCTCTGATTCGATAAGACCGCCTTCTTCATGGTTCCCTCCTCCGGTTTCGTGAAATGCGGTGTCTCAATTCCAGCTGTGTACCACTAATATATCGTTAACATGTTTATGGATGCAACACTTTTATCTATGGGGTCGTTGCAACCACCACATATCTCGAACGCCGCAGCGCAAAACGCTGACTCCGGCAGATGCCTACGCGGAATCACAAGGCCTGGTGCGCACTGGCAGCTACATCCCCATATCAAGGGTTGCCCGGGTGAATGCCTCCAGATAATCGAGCAGTTGGTCCGATGCTTTTGCGGCTTTGGACTCATCGCGATCGGCGATCGCGCGTGCCACATTTGCGTGCAATCTTGCCGCAAGCGGCATATCCGCAACCTGTTGGTAATGCACATACCAAAACCGCCGCGACAGGGAGTGGATCAACGACATTGACCCGGATAAAAATTCATTTCGAGCAGCCACAGAGGACAGGTGATTGAATTCCCGGTCCAGCCGCATGAAGGTCGTTGCATCGTTTGTCTTCGCTGCCGCCTCGAGCTCTTTTGCAATTTCCCGGAAGCGCTTCAACTCCGGCTCACTTGCGCGTCGCGCCGCACTTCGGGCTATCAAGCGCTCCAACTCACGTCGCACCTCCAGCAGCCTCAGTTGGCTACCTACATTGATTTCCGAAACGATGATTCCGCGCTGAGGCATGATGACAACGAGACGCTCTCGCGCCAATCGGTGCAGTGCTTCGCGGATAGGCGTTCTGCCAATACCGAGGCGCGCACTCAGACCCGCTTCAGAAACGGTACTTCCCGGTGGAAGCTGCATCGTGACGATCATTTCTTCGAGATCGGCATACGCCGTTTCGGTCAGCGTCAGGTGCGGCTCTACAACCTCTTCTTTCGAAGCGCTTCTTGTCTCGTTGCTGCGTTTTTTTGCAGTAGCAGTGGTTTTTCTCATACGCATTCCTAGTTGCGAAGTGTGCCGTTGAACGCATTCTCGACGATGGAGCGACAAGCATCGTCGGCCGGTTGAATCGGAAACGCTTTCATTAAACGAGTGACGCTGAGCCCGTTCTTAACCAGATCCGGGAAATCGCGCTCCTGCACGCCAAACCCCTTGAGCGTGGTCGGCACCCCGACAGCGCCCACTAAATCGCGTGTATGCGCAATTGCGCGTTTTGCGAGGTCCGCGTCATCGACTCCAGTTAATCCAGCCAGCCGAGCGATTGCCGCCAAGTCGGCGGTTCGCACGTCGCGCAGACTGTCCATCACATAGGGTAGGAATACGGCGTTGGTGCTGCCGTGGGTCGCGTGTGTGAGATTTGCCAGCGCATAGGCCAGTGCATGAACCGCGTTCAATCCCGAGCTGGCATAGGAAAACGCAGCCAACAGGCTGCCATAGGCCATCCCGCTACGGGCTTCGATATCGGCGCCGGTCTTATAAGCGGTAGGAAGATGTTGAAAGCATAAGCGGATGGCTTCGCTCGCCATCAATTTCGTAATATGGCTGCGCCCGCTATAACCTGGATCGGGATTGCCGCCCCGATCGAATTCGACCGAGTCGCAGGTGAGGTAGGACTCGATGGCATGGGTCAGCGCATCAAGGCCGGCATCTGCCGTAACGTTCGGCGGGCATGAGAGTGTCAGCTCCGGATCGATCACTACGACCGCGGGGCGCAAGTCGTTGTCCATCAGGGCGACTTTTGTCGATGCGCGATCACTGATGAGGATTGCGCCGGGAGTAATTTCGGAGCCCGCCCCGGAGGTGGTTGGGATAGCAACCAAAGGCAACGGCTTGCCGGGCAACCGCCCTTCGCCGATGTACTCCTCCGGATGGCCGCCGTGCTTAAGCGTAATGCTAACGACCTTAGCAAGATCAATATTGCTTCCGCCGCCCACAGCGATGACGAGATCCAACGGCTCGGTCGGCGCGTTCTCTGCTACCCACTTGACCACATCTACACAAAGCCGGACGCTGGGATTCGGCTCGCCGCCGTCGAAGACGGTGCTCCTGATGCCCGCAGACGCAAGATCTGCGACCAGTTCCGCAATCACGTTACTTCCGGTCGTAAAGAACCGGTCGGTCACCACAAGCGCACTTTGATAGCCCAGCTTCTTCAACAGCAAAGGCAATCTGGTGCGTTCGCCGGCGCCAAAAATCAGGCGCGATGGCCACGCCATAAAAACCTTTTCCGATGAAAACATCAGGGCCTCCAGTAAATAATGTTAGTGGTATATTAGTCACATATTATTAGCCAGGCAGTCGACGGTCAACCTCATCCCGCGCTTTTTCACATGCGATGCGATTGCGGTCGATACGTCGCCCCACTCACACCGGGAAGTCATTCGCCATGCCAATTATCGAGTCAAGTAGCGGGAGGATATCGTTTTGCGAGCTAGGCGCCGGCGCACCGATTGTTCTGCTGCACGGCATCCAGGGGACCGCTCGCACTTGGGATACCGTTGTGCCACTGCTGGAGCCGAAGCTCAGAGTAATTACTCCAGACTTACGTGGCCGCGGCGAATCGTACATTCCGGTCGAGGCAGAGGCCTATCGCCTGGAACATTTCGCATCCGACCTTCTGGCAGTATTGGAAATGATTGGTCGCCCTGTTGTACTCGTTGCATGGAGCATGGGCGTCTCGGTCACCCTCGAGCTCTTGCGCGGGCACCCGGGCATCCGCATGCGCGGTCTGATTCTCGTCAGCGGCAGCCCGCATGTTGGCCACGAGGCATGCTGGTTCCGCGGAGCGACGGCAGATGAAGTTGCCGACGAGGCACGCGAACGGGCGCGCCGGATCTCACTCGTTGAGGCAGCGCAACCTCACGCCGTCGCGGCAAGCTGGCTGGATGTGCAGAAAGCGGATTTTCGCCGGATGCTGCCGGAAATTGCCATCCCGACGCTCGTCATCCATGGCCTCGATGACGATCAATGTCCCATCGATCATGGCAGACAGATAGCGCAATCCATTCCAGACGCGCAGTTGGATGAATGGGCTGACACAGGGCACAACCCGATGGCTAGAGACCCAATTCGATTCGCTCGCACCATCGCGGATTTCGTTGATTCGCTGCGAGACGGGCCAAGTCGGCAGGTACGCGGCTGACTCATACACAGATGCAAGCAGGGCTTGCCTAGCTGATACGCCTTCGTCAGGGTCCTAGGTGTCAGTTCAAAAAATGAGCGCGAGCGTGCAGCTGGAACGGTTGGCGGGAAGCGCTTGAGCAGACGGCGCCGGGGGTTTTTTACAAACCGCGGGTCAGCGGGAACGAAGTACCCGTATGCCGTTGAAATAAAATCCCTATCGTATTCCGGCTCGAAAATCGCACTATCCCAGCGCACTGTTTCAGCCCTGTCCCCCACTGGAGGCCACGCCCATGTCAGTCCGTCTCTGGTCTACCCTGCTCGCACTAGCGTTCCTTTTTGCCGGGAATGCAAAAGCCGAAATAATGTTCACGGCCAACCTGACGCATGATCAGGAAACCGTCCAAGGCGTCCTCACGACATCGACGGGCGAACCGAGGCCGCTATCGTTCGGCCAAGCGACATTCGTGCTCAATGACGCACAGACGTCTCTGACGATGAATGCCACCATATTCAATATCGATGTCACGGGCACGCAGACCGCCGACACATTCGATAATCTGGTCGCTGCTCACATTCATGCTCCCGCGCCACCAGGAAGCAATGCCGGTGTCAAATGGGGATTTTTCGGTGCACCGGATAACGATAACAATCCCGATAACCTGATAGTGACGCCATTCGCTTCGGACGTAGGGGGCACATTCTCCAGCATTTGGAATCTTGATGAGGGCAATGCCGGCACCACGCTGACCGATACACTTCCCAGCATCCTCGCCGGACTGTCCTACATCAACTTCCACACGGTACAGTTTGGAGGAGGTGAGATTCGCGGACAGATTCTGCGCGTTCCCGAACCTGCCACGCTGGCGCTTCTTGGCTTAGGTCTCGCCGGGTTCGCCTTCGCGCGGCGGCGCAAAGCATAAGGAAGCGCTGCTTTCGCGGGGTTTTTACGGTTGCGCAAGCCAGCTTGAAACCTGGCTTGAACGCCTCCCGCTAGAGGCGCAGGCCACATTTGAAAAATACTAGCGCGAGCGCGCAACCGGCATGCGTGAGGAAGATTGCGGCCGTCGCGTTGCTCACCGGCCACCTACCCAGGTGAAATAGCGTTGGAATGTGGCAGTCAAGAATCGTCGTGAAGTCGATCCTGTTTCTACTCAAAGCGCTAAAGGAATTGACTGGCGGAGAGGGAGGGATTCGAACCCTCGATAGAGTTGCCCCTATTCCAGTTTTCGAGACTGGCCCGTTCAACCGCTCCGGCACCTCTCCGTGTCTCGTTCGCGTACTTCCGCGAAGGCGCGCATTCTACCGTAATGCG
>DATCWO010000101.1:0-5361 GCA_036566325.1 Burkholderiales bacterium
TGCAGACAAATAAGCGCCTGTGCATGGCGATTCAGCGTGGAGCGTTGCTGGTCGCGCGCAAGCTCTGCAACGTCCCAAGGCAGCTTCGATGCAAGCATGTCGCGCGCATCCCGATAACGCTGGTCGCCCTCCCAGCGCTCCAGCATGTCAGGCGTTTGACCGCCCTGCCCGGGGCAAAGGATCGCGACGCTCACTGATACTCAAGTCTATGCATGAACCAGGCACATGCCAGCAGATCTGCACTGCCGCCCGGACTTAACCCGCGCGCGACAAAGCCGTCGCACATCGATTGAAGCCTCGCTTCCCAGCCGTTCGCAAATACCCCTCCGCTGCATATGAAGGCATCCGCAGTCGAATGCGCCCAGCGCAACGATTGCACACCACCGCGGTGAATAATGTTCGTGTCGGGCAGCACGGCGATCGTCGCCACCAAGGCATGCAGGAGGGCGAGGCGCTGAGTACCACGTCGCAATCCCATGCGCAGCGCGGGTAAGGTAACGGCCTGCAGAATCGGAAATCCGGCAGCCGCGTGCTCTCGCGCACCGGGAATGCCATCGCGCAACAACACGCGCTCTCCATGCGTCGATGCGAAGGAAGCCGTGCGTATTCGCCGTATATCGGCGCGCAGCGCTTTACCCCAGCGCGCAGACACAATTGATGAAATGCGGCCGGCCTGCACTTTTCCTTCGTGCCGCAACTGCAATCCGCAGGCGGCGCTCAGTAAACCGAGCGAGAAGATCGCGCCCTTGTGCGTGTTGATTCCCCCCGTGGCGCGAAACATGTCCGCCTCCGCTGCGAGACCGCGTTTCTGCAACGCCCGTAGCGTCGCGTTGCGACAACCGAGCATGACGCAATCGCCGAAATAGCCTCGCAGCGCTGCGATCCCCGCAGCCAAAGTGTGATGATCCATATCGGCATGGCTGCCGCGACTCGTCGGCGTCACGAGACCGGGCTTCGGATGCAGCGACAACTCGACTCGCAAGGCTTCGATCGCTGCATCGTCGATTTCCCCCGCACTGAATGACCGACCCGGCCACAGGCTTGGTGTACCAATCAGCGGGGCGCGTTCAACCTGCATTGGCGAACTCCAATGCATACGCTTCGGTATCGATCAGTTCCGCACCCTGCAGATGTTTGCATAGCAAGCGCGCGGGCCGTTGCGACAACTCGCGCCACGCAACCGCCTTGCCGCTCGGCGCTCGAATTTCACCATCGATACGGCGGCCCTTTTCGTCGGCACTCATGCGCGCCAGCGCGTCGACCAAAAGCATGACATCCGGCCATGCCGCAGGGCTGAAGAGCAAATCCAGATCCGAGCCGTCGTCCATGCAAACTTCACCAATCAGCGCCTGCATGGCAGCCGACCCATATACGCGCGGTGCGGCCGCGACAATTTGAGATGACGCGAGCAGTTGATCGACGGCTGGTTGCCACGAGGCAGGCATTGCATGGCGCACCTCGGACAACCGCGGCGGCGGACTCAAGCGCGCGATCTGCGCACGCGGAATCGAAAACGCGAGCCGCCGTTTACCCTGCGCCAAGGGCAGAGGAAGACCGAGTACCACGCGGTCTGCACAATATCGATATTCCTGTGGCTGACGTGCGACGATCAACGGCCGTTCAGCACGTATCCAGTCGCCCAGTAGAACGATCGCTTCCTCCTCCGGCGTGCAGCCGCCATGAGGCAGGCGGGCAGCGCACGCCGCATCGCGCTCGCACCAGGCGAGCTGATGTCGCTCCAGTTCAGGCAGCATGCTCCACACGCTGCACAACTTCGTAAGCGACACAACGGCCGCCACGCTGCTGCCCAAGCGCCATGCGCTGGTCGGCCGGCCGCGCTTCGCGCACGCGCATAAGCGCATGCTTAAGTTTGGCTGCCAATTCCCCGTCCCAAATTTCTTGCAGATGGCCCATCTGCGCATAATTCGCCACGCCGGGCGAAAACACCGGTGAGTGCTCGGAAAGTTGTTCGAGGTGTCCGAGCGGTATCTTGGTAATGCGCGCCATCGACGGCAGATTCATGACTTGAATCTGGGCATCGCTCAAGGCGTAACAGGCGTCGGCCATCATCCCGGTCGCGAGGTAGCCCCCGCTTACCGCCTCGCCATACACCAGACTGAGAATCGGATGATTGTTCGCGCGCGCCAACTCGACACATTTTGCGAGATGCGCCATGTAGCCGTTCAATCCAAGCAACTCGTCACGCTTGCGCAGCCGCTGGCCCTGGGTATCAAGCAGAAAAAGAATCGCGCGTCGCGCATGCTGCTTCACGGTGTCGAGCACCAGCCGCGCCATTGCGAGCGCCTGATCGACGCCCACCTCAGTGGCGTTCTCCACGCCGATGTAGCGAATCGATTCGCCATCGCACATCCCCGTACCGGCGAAACCGTTATCGAACACCGCGTCGTCTTGCCAGCCGGATGGAAACAGGCGTTCGAGCGTGTCGCGTCGCGTCATGGCCGCTCTCGAACATTTTCCGCGGCGCGCGTAAATTCTTCCGTGCTCATAAGCGCCATGCGAGTGACATCCGGCATGCCGAGGCCCGCCCATATATCGCGCGCGTCATTCGCGTCTGCAAAACGGGACCAACGTCGCGCCAGCATGTCATGCTCGCGCTCGAGTCCTTCGAGCGAAAAGTCGGCCGGCGCTTCGATCGCGCGCGCGATGGCGGCGCGGAACTGCGCAACATCGTCGTCGACGAGCATGTCGACTTCACCGATCAGATAGCGATGCTTGCCACCGGTGACCCGCCATACCAGCGCGCGATCGCGTGAATCGAATTCCTCGACACCGCGAACCGTTTCGATCACTTCCGGTCCGGACATTCCCAGTCTGCCTTCCTCCGACATGAGGAGCACATCACAGCAACGCGCCACCAAGCCCATGCCGCCAAAGCAGCCGCAACTCCCGCCAATGACGCCGACGAATTTCACGCCTTGCACGCGCGCATGCAGAATCGCCCGCATGATTTCCGAGACGGCGATCAGACCGGCGTTCGCCTCATGCAATCGAACACCGCCCGAGTCGAGAAGAAGGATTACGGCAGATGGTCGGATCTTCAAAGCGCGTTCGATCAGTCCAACCAGCTTCGCGCCATGAACTTCTCCCACTGCGCCACCGAGAAAGCGACCTTCCTGCGCTGCGATCAATACATCCTTGCCGTTCAGCCGACCGGCGCCGACGACAATCCCATCGTCGAACGCAACGGGCTGATCGAGCAGTGGCAAATGCGGACTGGTGATGCGTTCCGTCGGCGGAATGAATTCACCCCACGAGCCGGGATCGATCACGCCGCGGATGCGATCCCGTGCGGACGCTTCGTAGTAACCCTTACGCATAGCCGCTTTCCCAAGCTTCGATTGCTTGATAAAGGCGCAGCGTGACGACTGCGGGTGTCGCGCCGACATCGTTGATTTCGACGCGCAAACCGCCGGCATTGCAGCGTGTGGCGAAGTCCTCGATGACGCGCCGCCAGATATCAGAGAATCCATGCGCCGCCGTATGCACCGTCGCGAGACACACTGCATCAGACGACGCCGTTTCGAGAAGCACCTCGCAGTTTCCGCTGCCGACGACACCGACCAGCACGGCGTCCCGACGTTGAGACTGCGCGCGACTCGGCACTTGGAATTGCAACTGCTCCATTACAAACTCCGACGCGCTGCGTTACCAATTACGAAAACGCGTGGGCGGTTCATACAACCCGCCCGACGCGACCACCAGATCCTTGACAGAGCGTGCAGCCAGCAGATCGCGCGTCGCATCGCGGCGGGCAACGCCGATATCCTCCGGCCGCCGAATGACACCGCGGTCGCGCAAGTTCTCGACCATGCGAACATCGCGCGCCAAACCGACCGGCGTATATCCGGCAATGCCGCGAATCGCCTGTTCGCGTTCCTCCGGCGTATCGCACAGCAGCAGATTGGCGATGCCTTCCTCAGTGATGATGTGCGTGAGGTCTTCGCCGTAAATCATCACCGGCGGCACCTCCATGTTCGCGCTCTGCATGAAGTCCCACGCATCGAGTCTCTCGACGAAAGTGGGGGTCATGTGTTCGCGAAAGGTTTCGACGATCTGCACCACCAGCTTCTGTCCGCGCGGCATGGCCTTGTGGCGCCGCGCTTCACGCCCCGCGCGCAACCACGTTTCGGATGCGTGACGGCGGCCCCGCGCATCCGAACCCATGTTCGGCGCGCCGCCGAATCCGGCAATGCGTCCCCTGGTTGCCGTCGAGCTGTTGCCCTCCAGGTCGATCTGCAAAGTGGAGCCGATGAACAGATCACATGCGTAATGTCCGGCGGCCTGACAGAACGCGCGATTCGAACGCAGCGAGCCGTCGCGCCCGGTGAAGAACACATCGGGCCGCGCTGCAACATAGCGCTCCATGCCGACTTCGGAACCGAAGCAATGAATCGATTGCACGAAACCGGCCTCGATCGCGGGAATGAGGGTTGGATGCGGATTGACCGCCCAGTGCGTGCAAATACTGCCGCGCAAACCGAGCGACTCCCCATACGTCGGCAATAACAATTCGATTGCCGCGGTATCGAAGCCAATGCCGTGATTGAGCCGGGTCACGCCGTACTCGGCGTACAACCCTTTGATGGCGATCATCGCCATCAGTACCTGGATCTCGGTGATTTGGGCCGGATCGCGCGTGAACAGCGGTTCGATGTAATGCGGCCGCGGCGCAAGTACGACGAAATCGACCCAATCGGCAGGGATATCGACACGCGGTAGGGTATCGAGCACTTCGTTCACTTGCGCAATCACGACCCCGTTCTTGAACGCGGTCGCTTCGACGATGGCCGGCGTGTCTTCGGTGTTCGGCCCGGTGTAGAGATTCCCCGCGGCATCCGCCGCTTGCGCAGCGATCAGCGAAACATTCGGCGTAAGGTCGATGAAGTAGCGCGCGAAGAGTTCGAGATAGGTGTGGATCGCGCCGATGCGAATCTTGCCGCGCTCGACCAGACGCGCAAGTCGCCCGGCTTGCGGGCCTGAGAAAGAGAAATCGATTCGGCTGACCTGACCGCGTTCGATCAACTCCATATGCTCCGGCAACGCGAGGACCGACTGGACCAGATGCAGGTCATGCACGCGCGCGGGATCGGTGCGCACCAGGCTTGCGGCAAGAAAATCCGCCTGCTTCTGATTGTTACCCTCGATGCAAACCCGGTCGCCCGGCTCCAGGATGCGTTCCAGTAACGCCGCCGTCTGCGACGCTTCGACTCGCTTGCCGACGGCCAGCGCCGCCGCGCGTTCGAGCCTCGCCGCTTTCGACCTCACGCCATCACGCCAGTCCCGGGTCGAAGGGTTCATGGTCGGCGCATTCATCGCTCATGCGCCGTGGTATCGAGAGGG
>DATCWO010000108.1:0-4304 GCA_036566325.1 Burkholderiales bacterium
GCGAACCGCGCTGCGCGTTACGGCAAGCGCTGCGCATTGGTCGAGGTCGGCCGGCTCGGCGGCACCTGCGTCAACGTCGGCTGCGTACCGAAGAAAATCATGTGGAACGGCGCAGCACTGCGTCACGCGCTGAACGATGCAGCCGACTATGGCTACGCGGTCGACAAACCTGCGTTCAATTGGCCGACGATCCAGCAGTCGCGCGACGCCTATGTGGCGCGACTGAACGACCGCTACGGTGTTTATCTGGGCGACAACGGCGTCACCATTTACCGCGGGCGCGCCGGCTTCGTTGATGCGCACACGATCGAAGTGGATGGGCAGCGTCTGAGCGCGGACCACATCGTGATCGCGACGGGCGGCCAACCTACCATACCCGACGTACCGGGCGCGGAGTTGGGCATCACGTCGGACGGCTTTTTTGAACTGAAGACCCAGCCGCGCCGTGTCGCGGTCGTCGGCGCCGGTTATATCGCGGTGGAACTGGCCGGCATGCTCGCGGCGCTCGGCACCGAAGTCAGCCTCATCATCCGACGCGATGCGGTGCTGCGTATTTTCGACCGCATGCTGCAGGAAGGCGCAATGGAAGCGCTCAAGGCCGAAGGCATCAATATCATCACCAACGCGCAGGTCGCCTCGCTGGTGCGCCGCAATGACAGCATCGAAGTGACGCTTAAGGACGGCACGAAGCACGCCGGATTCGATGAAGTGATCTGGGCGATCGGTCGCGAACCGAACACTGAAGGACTCCGGCTCGAAAAGGCCGGCGTCCATCCGAACGAGCAGGGTTTCATTCCGACCGACGCGTTTCAGAACACCAATGTGGCAGGCGTTTATGCCATCGGCGATGTCACCGGTCGCGCGCCGCTCACACCGGTCGCGATCGCTGCCGGCCGTCGTCTGGCCGACCGATTGTTCAACGGTCAGGCGGAGCGCAAGTTGGACTACGACATCGTGCCGACAGTAGTCTTCACTCACCCGCCGATCGGCACGGTGGGCATTACCGAAGATGAGGCGCGCGCGCAATATGGCGACGCCGTGAAGGTTTACCAGACCCGCTTCACGCCCATGTATTACGCCTTCACCAAACACAAGAGCATGACGGCGATGAAGCTGGTGTGTGTCGGCCCGGAAGAGAAGATCGTCGGCCTGCACGTCATCGGCCAGGGTGCCGACGAAATGCTGCAAGGCTTTGCCGTGGCGGTGCAGATGGGTGCGACCAAAGCGGATTTCGACGACACCATCGCAATTCATCCGACCAGTGCGGAAGAGTTCGTGACGATGCGGTGATTTCAGTCGAGAGCCGAGAGCGCAGAGCGGAGAGCAAAACCGGCGCTCTCGGCGCTCAATTCTTGACTCTTGACTGCAGTAATTCGGCCGCATGCTTGCGCGTCGTCGTGGTGATCTCCACGCCGCCGAGCATGCGTGCAATTTCTTCCACGCGCGCCTTGTCATCGAGCACCGTGACGCGACTCCTAGTCGAGCCGTTGGCGCTGCTCTTCGCAACCGACCATTGATGGTTTGCCTGCGCCGCGACCTGCGGCAGATGCGTCACGCAAAACACCTGCCGCTCGCCGCCCAGCGCGCGCAACTTCTTGCCGACGACTTCGGCCACCGCACCGCCGATACCGGCATCGACCTCATCAAAAATCAGGGTCGGTACCGCCGCCGCTTTGCTGGTGATGACCTGAATGGCAAGGCTGATGCGCGACAGTTCGCCGCCGGAGGCCACTTTCGCCAGCGGTCGCATATCGCCACCGGTATTGGCCGCGACAAGAAATTCGATCTGCTCGTTGCCGCCTGCGCTGCCATCGGCGATGGCGCGCAAAGCGATGTCGAAGCGACCGCCCCCCATCGCCAGTTCCTTCATCACCGCGGTCACTTCACGGGCCAGCTTGACGGCGGCCGCCTTGCGTTGCGTAGAAAGCTTGCCGGCAAGTTCGTTGTACTTTGCCGCAGCTGTGGCTTCTTTGGCGGCCAATTCGTCGGCGTCCGCGATCGCATCGAGTTCCGCGAGGCGCGCTTGCAGCCGATCGTTTAACGCCGGCAACTCATCCGGCGCCACGCGAAATTTGCGCGCCGCGCCATGCAGCGCTTCGACACGTGCTTCCGCCGTCGAGAGCCGCCCCGGATCGAGTTCGACGCGATCAAGGTAGCGCCGCAGCCCAGTGGACGCTTCCTGTAATTGCGCCTGCGCCCCGTCGATCAATGCGATTGTTTCTTCGAGCGCGGTGTCGTAACCGGCGAGCGCGCGCAGGCGACTGTTGATCGAAGACAGCAACACGTCGGCGGCGCCATCCGCTTCGCTCAACGCATCCACCGCGGCCTGCGCCCCGTCGATCAGACTGGCGGCGTGCGCGAGTCGCGTCTGCTCGGCCTGCACGCTTTCCCATTCGCCGAGTTTAGGCGCGAGCTTGTGCAGTTCATCGACTTGCCAGCGCAGTTGCCCGCGCTCCGCTTCGCGCGCCGCGGCGTTCGTTTCGTACTCGGCACGTGCACGCACGAGCTGTTGCCAGTCGCGGAAAGCGCTTGTCACTTCGCGCGCCAATCCGCTCAATCCGGCGTGTTCGTCCAGCAGCGTCCGCTGCGCATCGGTTTTCAGCAACGACTGATGCGCGTGCTGGCCGTGAATGTCGATAAGCCACGCACTCGCGCCGCCCAGTTGTTGTACGGTTGCTGGCGTGCCGTTGATAAACGCTCGCGAGCGTCCGTTTTTATCCACCACGCGGCGCAGCAGCAAACGGCCTTCGTCGCCTTTCAGTTCGGCTTCGCGCAACCACTGCTCAAGTGCCGGTTGTTGCTCGATAGCGAATTCGGCAATCACTTCGGCGCGTTCGCAACCGGCGCGCACGCTGGCCGCATCCGCACGCTCGCCCAGCGCGAGCGCCAGGGCGTCGATCAGAATCGATTTTCCCGCGCCGGTCTCGCCCGTGAGCGCGGTAAAGCCGGGCTCAAACTCGAGATCGAGCTTGTCGACGATCGCAAAATCGCGAATGGAGAGGTGGATCAGCACGAGTAGGGAAAGTCCGATTAAGGAATGGCTGAATAAGTGCCGAGGATGGTCGCGAGTGCGCGAAGCTGTACGAGCGAGGGCAAAGTACAACAACGCCTTAGCAGTCCAGAACTCACGCCAACATTCATCAAAGAAACCTTAATCAGAGCTTCCTTAAGTGCCGAGTACGGTCGCGAGGGCGCGGCCTAGAACAGGCTCTCGCTCCAGTGCAGCTTCTCGCGCAGCATGGCGTAGTAGCTGTAGCCGGGCGGATGAACAAGCCGTACATGATGCTCGGCGCGGCGGATGGTGATGCGATCGCCCTCCAACAGATCGAATTGTGGCTGCCCATCGGAATGCAGGCGCGCATCGTGACCGCGCTTGAGCGTGATGTCGATGGCACACCCATCACCCACTGTGATCGGTCGGTTGGACAGCGTCTGCGGGCAGATCGGTACCAGCGCGAGCCCCGGCACATTGGGCTGGATGATCGGGCCGTCGGAGGACAGCGCATATGCCGTGGAGCCGGTCGGCGTGGAGATGATGAGCCCGTCGGCGCGCAAGTCGTAGACGAACTCCTTGTCGATATGGACGATCATTTCGACCAGCCGGCCACTCGACCCCTTGCTCACCACCACGTCATTCAGCGCCAACGGGGTGGGCACCGGTTCGCCCTGGCGCGACACATGCGGTTCGAGCAAGGTGCGCGTCTCGATGGTGTATTGCCCTTCCAGAATCTGCGTCATCTTTTCGGTGAGGCAGTTGAACGCAATATCGGTCAGAAAACCGAGCCGGCCCTGGTTGACGCCCAGCAGCGGAACGCCGCTGGCGGCCAGCGAGCGGCCGGCGTTCAGCATGCTGCCGTCGCCGCCCAGCACGATGGCCAGGTCCGCCTGCCGGCCGATCGCCTCGTAATCCACGATGGGGTAGGAGTCGACGCCGGACTCATGGGCGGTATCCGCCTCGACGAGTACATCGCACCCGCGATTGACGAGGAAACGCGCCAGGAACAATAAAGGCACGGCCACGTCGCGGCTTTTGTAGCGGCCGATGAGCGCTATGGTCTTGAAAGTGGGCAACATGGCCAAAATTAGACCATAAGGCTTCGCAACGCACAAAAGACTTCACACCGTCCTTGCGTGGCGTCGTTCCTTGCCCGCCTTCGCACGTTGTGTAGAATCGCTCTTGCCATGTTGGACCAGCGCGCTCGCATTCTTCTCAAGACACTCGTGGAACGGTACATCGCCGAAGGTGAACCGGTCGGCTCCCGTGCGCTTTCCCGCTACTCCGGGCTCGATCTTTCGCCCGCCAC
>DATCWO010000113.1:0-14014 GCA_036566325.1 Burkholderiales bacterium
GGCTGCTGTAGCGATGGAAATTGGTGCGGTAATCGGTGCTCGCCGGAATGTTCAGACTGCGGGCCGCATGCAGCGCCGACCAGCCGAGCGGGCCTTCGGTCGCGATATGGACGACATCGGGTGGCTGCGCGCGCCAGTGCGTCCGCAGCATGCGGGCCGCGGGCAGGCCGAAGCGCACGTCGCGATACATCGGCAACGGCAGCCCCGGCAGCAGAATTTCGTCTGCCACGTCGTTGCGCGCATCGCCGGGCTGGCGTGGGCGAATGACTTCCACGCCGTGGCCTTCACGGCGCAGATGATCGACCGAACGTTGCACAGTCAGCGCCACGCCGTTCAGTTCGGGTGGATAGGTCTCGCTGACCAGCGCGATGCGAAGATTCCTCGCCGCCGGTGCGGGGGAGGCCGTAAGATTCGGCGCGTCCAGGTGGCCGATGTGCCGCGTCGTCATGCTGAGTCCTTTGCGTCCTGGCGTGTCCGCCGTGGCGCAGACGGTGCATGAAACGCGCCTGCAAGCCGGCTGCGGAGGCAGTCGCTCGGTTCGGCGCTGTCGAACAGTAATTTCTACCGGGCGCATCAAGGGCGCGTAAACGGCACCGCCACCTGGACGAAATTGCCCTTGTACGAAATGAAGGAATGACGTGAATAACCGTTTTTTCGCGCTCGGTGAGTTGCGCGACCTCGATCTCCCTCTCTTCACCCTTGGCACGACACCGATCAGCCTGTTCAGCGTGACGCAATTGCTGATTCTGTTGCTGCTGGTGATGGTGCTGTCGCGCTGGACCGGCCGGCTGGTCAGCGAGCGGCTGCTCGGCCGTACCGAACTCGATCTGGGGACGCGCAAGGCTTTCGGCTCGATCGTGCGCTATCTCGTCGTCGTCGTCGGCGCGGTGGCGATCCTGCAGACTTACGGCATCAACCTCAGCACGTTCAACTTTCTCGCCGGCGCATTCGGTGTCGGCATCGGCTTCGGTCTGCAGAACATTTTCCAGAACTTCATCAGCGGCCTGATCATCATGCTCGAACGGCCGGTGAAAGTCGGTGACCGCATCGAACTGGGCACCGTGCTGGGCGATGTGGCGGAGATCGGGGCGCGTCGCACCACCGTCATCACCAACGATCGTACTGTCGTGATCGTGCCGAACTCGCGCTTCATCGTCGAGAACGTAACCAACTACGCTTACTTGAACGCGCCGATTCGCTTGCGGCTGTCGGTCAACATCGCCGCAGGCCACGATCCGGATGAAGTGCAACGCCTGCTGTGCGGCGTGGCGAAGGCGAATAACGAAGTGCTGCACGACCCCGAGCCGGTCGTGCGCCTGCTGGCGTTGCAAGCCGGTGGTGCGATGAGATTCGAGTTGCAGGTCTGGAACATCACGCGGGTGCGCGAAAACGACGTCCTGACAAGCGATCTTTATTTCGCCATGCACCGGGCGCTGCGGGAGCAGGGCATCGCACTGGCCTGAGTGAAGCGACCGAAGCCGAGCGAATCGTCGGCTTCGGTCAGAACTGTTATGACCAGTACGGCTGTGTGCCGTAGTACGTGTTCAGTTCGCCGGCCCAGCGCCGATCGGCCATTGCCGGCCAGTGATCCTTATCGAACCCCGGCGCGTTTTCCAGGCGCTGCTTATCGATATCGAGAATGAAGCACTCATTGTCGGTGTCCAGCGTGAGCGCTTGCCACGGAATGGCGAAGAGCTTGTCGCCGATACCGAGGAAACCGCCGGCCGCCAACACCGCGTAGGCCACGCGACCGCTACTGACATCGAGCATGATTTCCTCGATCGTGCCTAGTTTTTCGCCCTCGCGGTTCATCACGTTGTCGCCTTCAAGCGTGCTGGCCGACATGATGCGCGGACCCGGTCCGGGTGTTTCTTCCGGCGTGCCCTCGATGCGTGCCCCTTGCTGGCTCGTTGCGTCCGCTGCGCCGGTGTTCAGCGAAGCTGCGCTGTCGCCGGTGGTGAGCGTGGAAGCGAGCGGATCGTTCGGATCGTTGATATTTGGCATGGTGATTCCTTGTGATATGGATTGCCGTGCCTGCAGCCGCGCGACCTCACATCGAGGCCGCGTGCCGCAAACAAAAACGGACCGTTGACAACATTATTGGGCCGGCATCGTGCCTGTGCCGCCGCTCGAACCGCCGCGTGCGCCGCCGGCCGTTTCACCTGCCTGCGGCCCGGTGGTCTGGCCTGTGCCGGTTTCCGAATCGCGCCGTTGTGCCCGCTCGGCGCCTGCGCTTGACGAACTGCTGCTGGCATCGTGTTTTTTCTTGGTGCGTGCGCTGGAGCCTGTCTTGCCCTGCTCGGATTGGCCGGTGGGCGAATCATAGGTGGCGCCACCGCCGCCGCGTTCGCCGCCGGCAGTCGGACCCGCCTGTGGTCCCGTGGTCTGACCGACGCCGGTGGGCGAATCCTGCGATTGCGCGCGCTCGGCGCTGCTTGCTGCGCCGCTGCCGCCGGTACGTCCTTCATAGGAGCTGCCGCTCTTGTCCTTGTAGTCGCCGGCAGCCATTGCGCTCATGCTGAATGCAACGCCGGCACCGAGGATAGTGGCTTGAATCAGAGGATGGATGCGTCTCATTGAAAATCTCCGTTGGGGGGAACTGCGTCTGATCGATGAAGGCCGATTGCCTTCGGGGTTCACTACTACCGACTGCCGGATTGGCCACGGTCGTAACGTTGGCCGTAGAACTTGTGCACGTCGGTATTCCATTCCACGTTGGCCATATCGGGCCAGCGGTCCGGATCAAAACCTGGCGCGTTTTTGAGTCGCTCCTTCTCGACGTTCAAAATGAAGGTGTTGTCCTTGTTGTCGAGCTTGAGCGCTTTCCACGGCACGGCGAATAGCTTGTCTCCTATTCCGAGAACGCCGCCGAACGACACCACCGCGTAAGCGACGTTGCCGCTGCGCGGTTCAAGCACGATCTCCTTGATGTCGCCGATATGTTCGCCATCGAGGTTGCGCACCTCGGTGCCGATGATTTTGCTGGCGCGGTGAGTCATCGCCCAGCGTTCCTTCGCGTCCTGCGACGAAGTCGTATCCGGTGCGCGATCGCTCTTCGCCGTGCCGGTCGATCCGCGCATGGTGTCGCCTGCCTGCGATCCCTGTGCAGACACCTGACTCATGGCGGCGCAGCCCAGTAATGCAATGAGCAGCGCGGCGCGCGGATTGATCATTTTCAACAAACTCCTTAACGATGGAACTCAGTGCGTGCAGCTATGTCTGTGGAGACATCACGAGTGGGTCTGCGTCGTGCATGAGAGACACTGGCGCCGCACTTCGATACCGTTTAAAAGTCGGCAAGCGTTGTGCCCGGCGCGACGTCCCGGACAGCGCGAGTGGATGATGGAACCGATGAGTCGACAGTTCGAAAAATGCGCATGTAAGACGTCCTGCACTTTCATTGCGTGACATCCGTGCAGGGCCGCGCTGGGCATGCTTGCTGCACCAATGCGGCGGCATATTGGCAACCACCACACCACAAGGAGATGTAACGATGAAAATTGCTCGGGTGTCGGAAATCCTCGACGACCTGATAGAGGTGTGCCGCGAAGGAGAAATTTGTTATAGAGCCTGCGCGCAACTCGTACACGACGACACGATGCGGCGATCGTTGAAGCATCGCGGCAAACGCACCGCGCGTGCGCGTCGCCATCTCGCCAAGCTGCGTCATCTCATGGGCAAGGCCGAGTGCAGCGTTCCGGCGTTGAGCGAGCCCGCGCTGCACGGTAGCCAGCCTTGCTGCGCGTTTGGTGCAATGAGTGATGAAGCCTCTGCGCTGGGGATGTGCGAGCGCCTGGAAGCGGTCGCGATGATGCGTTATCGCGATGCCCTCGATTTCGATTTGCCGGAGCCCGTGCGCCGGCTGTTACAGCGCCAGTTCGACGAGTTGATCGAGCAGCATGCCAGTCGCGATAGCGCACAACCGCGACGCGAGCGGGTGAAGCGGCCCGCCGTTCTCGTGATGGGACACAGCAGTGCGCCGACACCGGTGATCATTCGACGCTGAAGCGTGGCGGCTGTGCCGTCGGATAAGAAAGGAAAATATGGAATTCAATGCGAACGAACAGGCGATACGCGAAAACGGTCGTTATGAACCGGATCAGGTTGCGCCGCATGCGGCGGGGTTGCTGAAATGGTTGTACGGCTTACGCGAACGCGCCCACGATGTGGGCAGTATTGCCACCAGACGCCGCGTCGATGATGCGCGCGACGCAGCCGGAACCTATATTCACCGCTACCCATTCGGCACAGTCACCCTTGCGTTCGCGGTAGGATTCGTTGCCGGAGTACTCATTGCGCGACGGTGACGCGCGGGCGCTCTGGGCATGCGAAAGGGAGCGCATATGAAGACCAAAGAACTGACTCGCGTGGCCGCATGTGCCGCTGTTTTACTGATGTTCGCAGGCTGTGGGCGCGAGGAAGGACAGAGCGCCTACGAAGGTTCGACTGCATCGCCGACCGTTGCACCTGCGCAGTCGACACCGGATAGCGCGCCGCCCTCGGCGATGCCCGGCGAGAACATCGTCGCCGAACCCCCTGCGACCGAAACCGCCGCGAGCGGATCGAACGATGCTTCGACTGCGATGATCAACGATGTCGATCGCGATTTCGCCACGCGGGCGTTCGCCACCAGCATCGCGATTGTGCAGGCGGGCCGCCTGGCGGCCGAGAAGACGCTGGATGAGGATGTGCGCCAGTTCGCCCAGGAGATGGTCAAGGACCACACCGCGTCGAACGAGGAATTGACCAAAATCGCGCAGGCCAAAAAACTCGAGTTGCCGATGGCGCCGCATGCTTCGTTCAAAGATGCCTTGCAGCAACTCACCACCACCACCGGGCCGCAGCACGATCGTTTCTATATGGAACGCTTCGGTGCCTCAGCGCATCGCGACGCGCTGGCGTTGTACGAGCGTGAAATTCGCGAGGGCGAGGATGCCGAGCTCAAACGTTACGCCGAACGCTCGGTGCCGAAGTTACGGCAGCATCTGGAACGTGCCGAAAAAGTCCAACAAGGCGTCGAGACGATACGCTGAGTCGGGCGCATCGGCGACCGCGCCACCGGCCGACGCGGTTATTTCGCTCACCGCCACCGGTCTGCATTACTCCTCGGACGACGAGCCGGGCATACATCGCCGGCGCAACGGCAAGGGTTTCATCTATGTAATGCCGGATGGTGTGCGAGTGACGGATGCCGAGACGTTGATCCGCATTCGTTCGCTTGCCATTCCACCGGCGTACGAGAGCGTGTGGATCTGTGCCTCGGCGGCGGGGCATCTGCAGGCAACCGGAATCGATGCGCGCGGACGAAAACAGTATCGTTACCATCCGGACTGGCGCGCCGTGCGCGACGCGAACAAATTCGATCGCATGCTGGATTTCGGGCGCGTGCTGGCCCGTGTGCATCGCCGCGTAGCGCAGGATTTGCGCAAGCCGGGCATGTCGCGCGAGCGCGTGCTGGCGACCGTGGTGCGTCTGCTTGAACGGACGCTGATCCGGGTGGGCAACGAACAGTACGTGCGCGAAAACAAATCCTATGGCCTGACCACCCTGCGCAACCGGCACGTCGCGGTGAGGGGCGATCTGATCCATTTCGAATTCCGCGGCAAGGCGGGCATCCGGCATCGGCTTGCGATCGCCGATCGGCATGCGGCGGCGGTGGTTCGGCGCTGCCTCGATTTGCCCAGCCAGGAATTGTTCCAGTATGTCGGCGATGACGGCGCGTTGCACGGCGTGACTTCGTCGGACGTCAACGACTACATTCGTGCGGCAGCTGGCGAGGCGTACACCGCGAAAGACTTCCGTACCTGGTACGCAACCATCGGTGCGCTCGACGCGCTGATACAGCGTCCCTACACCACCCAGCGCGAAGCGCAGGCGCACGTGAAAGCGGTCCTTGCCGAAGTCTCGCGTCGACTGGGCAATACGCCGGCCATGTGCCGCAAATGTTATGTCCATCCCGGTGTTCTTGAGGGTTATCTGGCCGGTCGGTTTAGGGTCGAGGGCGAGTCGACTCGTTCAGGACGGGAACGGCTGTTGCAGCTTCTGAGACGCGCAGCGCGTTCGAGCAAGGACGGCTCGCGCATGTCCCGCTCGGTCAAACAGGCCGGCGGCACGGCACGGCGACGTGGTTCGATAGCGCGTGCTTCCCCATGAAAGGAATTCCCTTATGGCAGTCGATTTTCCAAGCGGCGCGCGGCGAATGTATTTCCGGCCGATCTCCTGGCAGGCCATTTTCGCCGGATTGACAGTCGGCATCGCGTTGCAATTGTTCCTCATGCTCGCCGGCGTCGCAGTCGGCGGACTGGTGGTCGAGCCCGGTGCGGACACCGCCCGGCAAATGAGCGCGAGCGTTGGAATCTGGAGCGGCATCAGCATGCTGATTGCCGCCTTCGTCGGCGGTTACGTGGCGTCGCGTTCATCGGGTTTGCGGCGCAAGGGTGACGGCATCCTGCACGGCGTGGTGACGTGGGGCACTTCGACGCTGCTGTTCGCATTTCTCGCCGGCACCGTGCTCAGCACGGCCACGGCCGGGTTGTTCAACCAATTGCGGCCGATGGTGGGTCAGGTCATTCCGCAGTCCATTCAGCAGAATCCGCAAAGGGCCAACCGCCAGGATGTTGCACAGACTTTGCGCAATCTTGGTTTGTCCGATGAGCAGATCCAGAATGTCATGAACCAGGTGGACTCCGTCGCACAGAGTGGCGCACCGACGCCTCAGGCGCGGGCGACCATGGAAAGCACGGCCGATCGCGTCGGTGTGGCGACCGGCGGTTTGACGCTTGCGGTATTGCTGTCGTTGATCGCGGGCATTCTGGGCGGGCTGAGCGGCACGATGGGTCAACGGCGGGTGCGGCGTCATCAGCTACAGATGAATGCAGCGATGAACCTGGAAGAAGCGCGGGTACTGACGCGGCCGATGCTTTAAAACCCGAAGCTCCTCTCAGCCTGGCGATTGCAGGCGGGGAGGGCCGCGTCTGCGCTTTTCAAGATCCGCGACACGCGACTGCGCTTCGCTGCCGAGGTAGGCGCGAAAATAATCGATTGTGCGTTGCAGGCCGATATCCAGATCGACACGTGGCGTCCAGTCGAGCACTCGCCGCGCCACATCGATATCGGGGCAGCGCCGAATCGGATCGTCAGTCGGTCGCGGGTGGTATTCGATCGCTGACGCAGACCCGGTGAGGGCGATGATGCGTTGGGCAAGCTGCCGCATCGTCGTCTCGACCGGATTGCCGAGGTTGACCGGCCCGATGAAGTCGTCCGCGCTGTCCATCAAGCGCACCAGCGCGTCGACCAGATCGTCCACATAACAGAAGGCGCGCGTCTGCTCGCCGTCGCCGTAGAGCGTGATTGATTCGCCGCGCAACGCCTGCACGATGAAGTTCGATACGACGCGCCCGTCGTCGTCCGCCATGCGCGGACCGTAGGTGTTGAAGATGCGCGCGATCTTCACCGGCACACGGTGCTGGCGATGGTAGTCGGAGAACAGCGTTTCGGCGCAGCGCTTGCCTTCGTCGTAGCAGGCGCGCGGCCCGATCGGATTGACGTGTCCCCAATACGCTTCGTGCTGCGGATGCGCGGTCGGATCGCCGTAGACCTCACTGGTCGACGCCTGCAGAATCGGTATGCGCAGGCGCTTGGCCAGACCGAGCATGTTGATCGCGCCGTGCACGCAGGTCTTCAACGTCTGCACCGGATCGGTCTGATAGTGAATCGGCGAAGCGGGACAAGCGAGGTTGTAGATGCGATCCACTTCCACGTACAGCGGAAAGGTGATGTCGTGGCGCATCAGTTCGAAGCGGGAATGACGCAGCAGGTGCGTAATGTTGTCGCGATCGCCGGTGTAGAAGTTATCGACGCACAACACCTCGTGGCCTTGGGCGAGCAATCGATCGCATAGATGCGAGCCGAGAAAGCCGGCGCCGCCGGTCACCATGACGCGTTGACGTGTGCGACGCCTCATGCGTCCAGCGCACGATTGCTGGCGATGCGCGCGCGTTCGGCGACATCCGGCTCGGTTGCGCTTCTTATGAGGGTCGGGCTCAGCCTGCTCAGCCGTTCGAAGGTGCGTTGCTGTTCGCGCAACTCCTTGGCGAGCCACATATCGACACTGCGTTCGCCTTCCTCATCGGCGGCACCCCACAGCCCGTTCGCGCTGCGCGCTTCGAATTGCGGCGCGGCGCAATCGACGATCGGTTGCACGCACACGCCCTCGATGGCGGTGCCTCGCGTCGTCGCATGCTGCACTTCGCGACAGACATAGCGCAGCCAGGCGGCCCGTCCGGCGCCGTCATGGCCGGTGGCGGCGAGCAGCAGCGGGCAGGTGTAACGTCGCCCGACCTCGGTCAGCATGTCGCTCAGGCGCCGCCATTCGGCCGCCTGCGGATTGATCATCTTGCCCGGATGTTTGGGACCGGCGTAGTAATACTGGCTGGCCAGATAGTGACTGACGCCGAGCAGATCGAGATGGTGCTCGCGTCCGCCCAGTTGCGGCCAGCTGCGGCCGCTCAACATGTCGAACACGGCGAACTGTTCGCGGCGCATCGATTCGGCCGCATCACTGTCCTCCGGATGGAATGGATGCGGCGCGACATGAGACAGGGGTTCGACGTACATGACGCGGATTTCCGGAATGATCTCGCGCATCGCATCGACCGCCGCCACCGTTGCGCGGACGAGCTGGCAGCGCAGTTCGAGGCCGCGCTCTTCCAGAAACGGAAACACATGCGCCAGTTCGCCACCGGCGCGGGCGAGCGGGCCGATTTCATTGATCGGCACAACGACCGGATCCTTGACTTCCTGATCGCGCAACAGTCTGGCGAATGCGCGCGCGTAGGCGGCAAAACGTTGCACGAATACCGGTCGCATGACATCCAGATCCGCCGGCCAACCGCCGTCGAGCAGCGTCCAGATCAGTTGGACGCCTTGTGCGCGCGCGCAATGGATGCGGCGCCGCACGAAGGAAAAATCGTAATGCCCCGCAACGCGCTCGATCGCCGGCCACTGCGCCGACTCGCGCGCGACCTGCAGGCCGAGCTTCCTGGCGCGGACATAGTCCTGCGCGTAGAAGCGCTGATGGCCGCAGGTTTCCGCCTGTTCGACCCGGCGGCCGTTGCGCGGCACGCGGGTCGTGCCGGGAAAGCCGGCGATGAAAAAACTGTTCAACATGGCGGATGCTCCAGTGGATTACGCGTTTAAGGAGGCTCTACCCCCTTAACAATTCCCCAACGGAGAAGCATTCAAATGCCTCGGATCGACGCTTCCCCTGGTCACGCGCAGACCTCTAGCAAGAGGCGTGACCACTCGGCCGCAAAACGGTCAATATTGAAACGTTCGATTGCGTCACGGCGTGCGTTGTCGCCGAGGCGGCGCGCTTCGGCCGGGTCGGCCAGCAGCGCCTGCATGCGTTCCACCAGCACGTTGATGCGTGTATCCACCCAACCCGATTCGCCATTGCGCACGACCGTACTCATCTCGGTGGTCGCCAGCCCAACGATGGGCAGTCCGATCATCATCGCTTCGATCACCGCCAGGCCGAGGCTGGTCCAGCGGATCGGATTGAAGAAAAACCGATAGCGCGCGATATGCGCGGCCAACGCCACGTTGCCGATTTCGCCCAGTCCGCCAGCACGTTCGGCGTCCATACCGACCAGGTCGAGCGGCACCTGTTCGCGCACCCGGTGAAACACGTCGGCGCCGAGACGGCGGCCGCGTCTGCTCAAATTGTTGACGACGACGATGCCGCGTTCGATCTCGCCGCTGTAGCGCGCCGCGCTGAGCGGCTTGACGCCATGCTCGATCACGGTGGTGGGGGTGCGGCCGCTGTCCCACATCAGATCGTTAAACGCGGTGACATGCACCAGCATCGCGTCAGGGTCGTCGACGATGTGCCGCGTGTCGGTCGGATGGGCCTGCGGCGGGTCGTGTTCCAGGAAAATGCGCGGCAGCTTGCGCTGCGCCTCCGATAACAGATTGAACCGATCGCGCTCCCAGGCGCTGCGCGACTGGTACAGCACGCAATCAAACGATGCTTCGCGTACTCGCTCAACCGGCACTTCGGTCACGTTCGCGCCCCACGGCAAGGTGCCTGCGCGACCGGCGTAACCGGGCGAACGCTGCGCATCGGTCGGCAGCAGAAAATCGTGCGGCACCTGGCTGAGGTAATAGAGGTAATTACCGTGGATGTGCCAGGTCAGGATGCGGAGGCGTTTGGTCACGGGTTCGTAAAAAATAAAAACGCTTCACCACAGCGGCACAGACACACAGAGAATGGTTCCTTGGTGTCTTGTTGCCTTGGTGGATTCAAACGCTTCGCGCGTTCCAGCTTTGCCTTTCACGCCACGTGGCGTTCTTCCACGCCGAGCAAGCGGCAGGCCGCGTCCACGACGGCATCGACCGCGACCCCCCGCGCGCATTCGTGCAGCGTGGGGCAGATCGCCTGCTCGCATGGACGACAGGCGGTGTCGTGCCACAACACGCGATGCCGAATTTCATCCAGCGGGCGCCAGCGCGCCACATCCGCACCGGAAGAAATTACGACACTCGGCGTGCGCGTGGCGGCGGCGATGTGCGAGGCGCTGGTGTCGTTGCAGATCATCAGGTGCGCCCGGCGCACCAGCGCGGCAAACGTGCCGAGGCTGGTTTTGCCGACCAGATTCGCCGCCGGGCGACGCATCGCTTCGCGCACCTTAAGCGCGATGGCGGCTTCGTCCGTCGTGCCGGTCAGCACGATGGTGTAACCGCGGCGCGCCAGCGCGTCTGCAACAGCGGCAAAACGCTCGGTCGGCCAGCGGCGTGAGGGCATGCGCGCCCCCGGATGCAGACAGACGTAAGGCGTGGCGCCGAGTGGGGAATGGCGATTCAGCAATGCGCTCGCTTCGCGCCGTTCGGCCGCATGGATCGGGAATTCGAGCTGCTCGCCTTGCGGCGGCACGCCGATCGCGATCATCAGGTCGAGATAACGACGCAGTTCGGATTGGTGCGGTTGCCACGGCAGGAAATGCGGCGGGGTACGCGCATCATCGGGCCGGAATCCGGCGACGGCCCGCGCACCCAGTTCGAGGACCAGCGCGTTGGTCAGCCGTCCGCTGCCGTGCATCTGTAATGCAAGATCGAACTGGCGCGCGCGTGCAGCGGTGTAAAAGCCGGACAGTGCCTGCATGTCGGGCTCGCGTTCCGGCAGGCCGGGGAATCCCGGAAATTCGAGCAGTTCATCGCAATAGCCGAAGCGGTCGACGAAATCGCGCGCCCACGGCAAACCGATGAGTGTGATGTGTGCGCGAGGATAGGCGCGACGCAGTGCGCGCAGTGCCGGCACGGCGACCAGCATGTCGCCGATCTGCAAGGCGCGAAACACCGCAATGCGATGCGGTGTTCGCGCGACGCTGACGTGATATCCGCATTCCATGATCAGAAGGCGTGCCGATAGAGCGAACAGGATCGACAGATTTCTGGGGGGCGATCCGTTTCGAGCGCTTCACGCAGTTGCCGGTACGGGGCATCGTTCCACACCTCGTTGACGCCGCGCTTGAGCATGTTGCCCAGGCGGAAGCGTTCCGGCGTGCTGACCATGCAGCAGGGCAACGCTTCACCGCGAAAAGTCAGATAGGCCCCGCGCCAGGGCCAGTCGCAACCGCACGGCGTCTGGCGTGTGCTTTCGAGTGCGGGCAGTCGCAGATGCACGCCGAGCGCGGCGGCGCGCTCGCGCGCCTCGGCGAAGCAGGCATGGATGCGCGCGGGGTCTTCTTTCAGCAGCGTTTCGTTTTCCACGAAGCTGCGCATCGGGAGATACGCTTCAGGCAACCCGCTTTCGCGAAAATCGTGACTGAGATGCTGCACGAATACCGAGTCGATGCCATGCGTGAACGCGAGCGCGACGATATCGGCGAGTTCGTGCAGGTTCCTGCGCATCACCACCATCACGATGCGCAGGTGCGGCGTCGCGCTTTGCAATCGCTCCCTGGCCGCGACGATCCGGGCGAGATTGCGCATGAGCTTGGGGAAGGACGCGCCGTGGCGGATCGATTCGTACACTGCCGCGCTCGCGCCATCGAGCGAGATGTGCAGCGTGTCAAGGCCGCTGTCCACGCACGCCTGGGCGCGCGCTTCGGTGAGCAGCGTGAGATTGCTGTTGGTCGATACCTTCAAGCCTCGATCGGCTGCATGGCGCACCATGCGAAAGAAGTCCGGGTGCATGAGCGGTTCGCCGAGACCCTGCAGATGAAGCTCGTCGATATCATCGAACTGCGCCAGCAGTCGCGTGAAGTCGTCGAACGGCAGCAGCGCGGGCGAGCCGCCGGGCGGCGCATCGGTGCGATACTGGATCGGACACATCGCGCAACGCAGATTGCATTGTCCGACCGGCTCGATCTGCACAAAGCGCGGCAGCGGCACCTTGGCCGCAATATCGGCAAACGCATTGATGCGGGCATTCATGCGAAGGCGACCTTGAAACGCAGCGCGCCCGCAATGCGCCAATACACGGCCAGTGGCGGAATCACCGCCGAGGTGTAAAGCATTTCGGCGATATGGCGCGGATCGCGCGAAGTGTGGCGCAATCGATAGGCGGCGAAACCGAGCGTCCATGCGAGCCAGGCGGCGCCGCCGCCGAGCGCAAGCAGCGGTGCGCCGCGGATCAGACCGATTGCGCCGACGCCGAGGGCGGCGACGGCAAAGTAGTAGCGCAGCGGCGGACCGGAAGAAATGCGTGTGCGATACAGTCGGGAGTGCTTCTTGAACAGCAGCGCATCGAAGTAAACGTTCTGCTGGATTTTCGCGCTTACCCCCCAGGGCGCATCGCGCGCGGGGTGCAATACCAGCGCATGCGGCGCGTGCACGATCCGCATGCCGCGTTCAAGCATGGCGAAATGCAGATCGGAGTCCTCGCGCCACGGTCGGCGGTAGCGTTCGTCGAAACCGCCGATGTCCTGCAGTACCTCGCGTCGCACGAAACAGTTGGCCGTGATGAATTCGCCGCGCTCCAGCCCCGCGGTGTTGCGCTGCCAGTCGGTCGGCGCGGGCGGCAGCGGCACGCGTGTGCGACCCGTGACGGCGGCGACGCCGGGTTGCAGCGCGCGCAGTCCGGCGCTGAGCCATTCGCGCGACGCGATGGTGTCGTCGTCGGTGAAGGCAATCACCGCTGCGTTCGCCGCATGCCAGCCCGCGTTGCGTGCACCGGCGGGCCCGCCTCGGCGAGCCCGCGAACGTACGTAGCGCACGCGCGATCCGTTCGGACTGGCGTTATCGAGTCGTTGCGTCAGAAGTTGGGTTGCTTCCGAGTGCCCATCATCGGCAACCACGATTTCGTATTCATTGCCCGGCATGCGCTGGCGCAGGAGAGCGAGCAGGCAGCGATGCAGCAGGGTGGGGCGGCCGCAGGTCGGCACGACCACGGAAACCAGTGGAGCGTTTTGTTGCTGCAACGACATGTTCATACGATGGCCTCTGCCATTGCCGCCGCGAGCAACGGATCGCCCTTCGCGGTGATGTTCTTGGTGAGTAGAAAAGAGCCGATCACCAAGGCGTCGAGCGGCGTGCTGTAGAACGCTTCGATGGCGTCGCGCGGCGAACAGACGATCGGTTGCCCGCGACTGTTGAACGAGGTATTGACCAGCACCGGCACGCCGGTGCGGCGCTCGAAGGCAGCGAGTAATTCGCGGTAGCGCGGGTTGGTGTGTCCATCCACGGTCTGCACACGTGCAGTACGATCCACGTGTACGGCGGCCGGAATGCGTTTCGCGATGTCGGCACGAACCCCATAGACGAACAGCATGAATGGCGCCTTGGCGGTGATGTCGTGCCGGCGCACGAACCAGTCGTCCAGCCGCTCTTCCAGCACCACTGGTGCAACCGGTCGAAAATCTTCGCGATCCTTCAGTTCATTGAGGCGCGCCTTCATGCCCGGATCGATCGGCGAGGCGAGAATCGAACGCGCGCCCAGCGCGCGCGGGCCGAATTCCATGCGACCTTGAAACCAGCCGACGATGTAGTTCTGTGCCAGCAGTCTGGCCGTTTC
>DATCWO010000154.1:0-3531 GCA_036566325.1 Burkholderiales bacterium
GATCTCGACGTCGGCACACAGACCAGCCTCACGCTCTACGACAGCGGCTGGCATCAGGGTGTGATCGGCATCCTCGCCGGCCGTCTGAAAGATCGCCATCACGTGCCGGTGATCGCGCTGGCACGCGGCGACGGCGGCGAATTGAAAGGCTCGGGTCGTTCGATTCCCGGTCTGCATTTGCGCGATGCACTCGATCTCGTTTCGAAGCGCGCGCCTGGCCTGCTCCTTCGCTTCGGCGGCCACGCCGCGGCTGCCGGGTTGACGCTGCGCGAGGCGGACGTCGAGCAGTTTCGCAGCGTATTCGAAAACGTAGTGGCCGACATGCTGGAACCGGCCGCGCGCATGCGCACGCTGGAAACCGATGGATCGCTGCCGGGCGAATACCTGCATCTCGACATGGCGCGAATGCTGGAAGGCGAAGTGTGGGGACAAGGGTTTCCCGCGCCGGTATTCGCCGACGAACTGATCATCGAACATCAGCGCCTGGTCGGAGAGAAGCATTTGAAACTGCGCGTTTCGAGCGGCGGGCGACGCTGCGAGGCCATGCTGTTCCGTCAGGAGCAGCCTCTGCCGCAGCGCATTCGCGCGCTCTATCGCCTGAACGTCGACGAATACATGGGCGCGCAAAGTCTGCGCCTGACGCTGGAGCACTGGGACGCAATCTAGAGACGAGCAACAATGGATTTCTCAAATTTTCTCGATACCAGCCACCTGGGCAAGCTGCCCGCGTTCCTCATTGCGGGTGGCATCGGCCTGCTGATCGGACTCGAACGCGAACGCATCCAGTATTCGCGCGCAGGGTTGCGAACCTGTGCGCTGACCGCCATCTTCGGCGCGCTCGCCGCGCTTATCGGCGAAGCAACGAGCAATCAATGGTTTGTTGCGGTGGGCCTTATTGCCGTCGCCGCCATGATCATCGTCGCCTATATGGAGGTGAATGGCGACGAAGTGCCCGGCTCAGGCACAACAACTGCCATTGCGGTTTTGCTCGCCTACGGTTTGGGCGTCCTGGCCTATCTGGAGCAAACGCATCTAGCCGTCACGCTGGGTCTGGCGACCACCGCGCTGCTGTATTTCAAGACCGAGTTCGCCGGCATCATGCAGCGCTTCGATCGCAAGGATCTGCTGTCGGTGCTGCAGTTCGGCGCACTGAGCGTGGTGATTCTGCCGCTGCTGCCCAACGAAGGCTATGGCCCGTACGGCGTACTGAATCCTTATCGCATCTGGCTGCTGGTGGTGCTGATTTCCGGCCTGAGCCTGGCGGGCTTCATCGCTCTGCGCATCGTCGGCGGGCGACGCAGCGCCGTGCTGTTGGGCATTTTCGGCGGCATGGTGTCCACCACCGCAACGACGATTTCCTACGCCCGACACGGGCGTGATCCGCATGGAGCACCGCTCGCCAAGCTGGTGATCCTGGTTGCCAACCTTGTGTTGCCGGTCCGTCTGGCCGTGCTGTCGGCCATCGTCGCGCCGCAATTTTTCATCCATCAGGCTGGGCCGGTGCTGGGTATTTCGTTTGTGGTCGGTTGCATCGCCACCCTGCTGGTCGCGCGCGGCATCGATCTGCATGGCGATTTGCCGAGCATGCACACCTCCAACCCGACCGAGCTGAAAGCGGCTTTTTCCTTCGGCTTCATTTTCGCCGTCGTGTTGCTGCTTTCGGCCTGGCTGCGCGACATCGCGGGTGACAAGGGACTTTATCTCGTTGCGCTGGCGGCGGGCATCACCGATGTCGATGCGATCAGCTTGTCGTCCATGCGCCTTGTAGCCACGCAAGACATTGCCGCCACCACCGCGATGCTTGCCATCGTGCTGGCACTGGCGTCCAATCAGGCTGCCAAACTGGCTTACGTGTTGTCGATCGGCGGGCGCAAACTGTTCACGCGCTGCGCCGTGCCGATGGCCGCCACCGCCATTGCCGCAGGCGTCGCGACCTTTGCCTTTGCCTAGGGGACCGATGGAGGGGTGAACATGGAACGCAAGCGCATCAGTTCGAGCAAGATCCGGGCGGTCGGCTACGACCCCAAATCGCAAACCCTGGAAGTGGAATTCAACGACGGCCGCGTGCAGGCCTTCACCGGCGTATCGCAGGAGGTGCATCGCCGTTTCATGGCTGCGCCCTCGCCGGTCAGTTTTTTCGAGGACAAGATCCTCGACGACTACCCGTCGCGGCGCGTGTAATCGCGATCAATAACGCGGCCGGAACAGCAGCGAGGCAAACATCGCCGCAAGCACGACGAACCATGCGAGCGACCATTCCGGGATGCTGAGACCGAACATGCTCCACGGTTGCAGCGTGCAGGGGCCATCGTATTGCAGGAAATTGGGCCACAGATCGCCGATAGCCAATTGGTCGAGCATGCGCTCGACCGTCGAGCCGACGCAGGCGCCGGCGCGCTTGGGATCGCTCTGCAACCAGATCTGGTAACCGGCCGCCAGCCCGCCCGCAATGCCGATCACTGCGCCGACCAGGCCATAGAAAATCGTGCCGCCCCGAGCGGGGCGATGCAGCAAGCCAACCAAGGCCAGCGCACCAATCACAAGGAAGCCCAGCCGTTGCACCACACACCACGGACACGGGTCCAGATATTCGACGTACTGCAGGTAATAGGCGAAGCCGAGCACGGCCGCGCTGGCGAGCAGCGCGACGACAAAAACGCGCTGGGTACGACTCTCGATACTGGATTGCGCCATGCTCTCTCCCCTTTGGCTGCCGAATAATACCCGCTCGTGCCGTCGAGGCTAGCATCGTCCCCGGCCACGCGACGCATCGGCAGTCCTCGTCTCACCTCACGGCGCCCGGTATAATCGCCGCTTTTGCGCGACTGCGAATCATGGAAGCCGAACGCCTCAACGCCCTCGAACACACGCTGACCGATCTGCACGATCGGGCGATCGAGCTGCGGAGGTATCTTTGACTTCGCTAACAAACAATACCGTCTAGCCGAAGTCGCCAAGACCCTCGAAGCCCCCGACGTCTGGGACGATCCGGCGCGCGCACAGGAACTCGGCAAGGAAAAAAAGACCCTCGAACTGGTTGTCGACGCGCTGATCAAACTCGACGCGAACCTGCGCGACACCACCGCGCTATTCGAACTTGCGAACGAGGAAGACGACGACGACACGTTGCTGGCCGTCGAACGCGATACGGAAAAACTGAAGGCCACGGTCGAAGACATGGAGTTCCGTCGCATGTTCTCCGACCCGCTTGACCCGAATAACTGCTTCATCGACATCCAGGCCGGTTCCGGCGGCACTGAGGCGCAGGACTGGGCTTCGATCCTCGAACGCATGTACCTGCGTTATGCCGAACGCAAGGATTTCAAAGTCGAAATCCTGGAGCAATCCGACGGCGAAGTGGCCGGCATCAAAAGCGCATCGTTGAAGGTTTCGGGCGATTACGCCTTCGGCTATCTGCGCACGGAAACGGGCGTGCATCGCCTGGTGCGCAAATCACCCTTCGATTCGAACGCGCGGCGCCACACTTCGTTTGCCAGCGTTTTCGTCTATCCGGAAATCGACGACTCCATC
>DATCWO010000185.1:0-12753 GCA_036566325.1 Burkholderiales bacterium
CCATGAGTACGAGAAGTACGGCGAGACCGGCACGCTGGCCCATTTCGACGATCCGCTCGGATACGGGACTGCCCTTCAAAATTTCGACCGTATAGTACATCAGGTGTCCACCGTCGAGCAGCGGGATAGGCAGCAGATTCAGCACGCCCAGACTGATGCTGATGAGCGCAAGAAAAGCAAGATAGGAAGCCAGCCCGAGCTGTGCGGACTGGCCCGCGTAATCGGCGATCGTCACCGGCCCGGAAAGGTTGCGCCACGACACATCACCGATCACCATCTTGCCCAGCATGCGCAGCGAAAAAATCGAGGTGTCCCAGGTCTTCTCAAATGCATGCAGAACGGCCTCACCGGCGCCATAGCGTATTTCGATGAAGTAGTCATTCATACGTTCTGGATCGAAGTCCGGCCCCACACCGATACGACCGTATCGCGCCTCGCCTTCGCCGACCGCTTCGGGCGCCATTGCGATGCGAATGCGCTCTCCCGCGCGATCCACATCGAACAGCAATTCCTTGGCCGGCGAAGCACGCACAATCTCGACCAGCATGTCCCAATTCGTTGCGGGCTTGTCGTTGATGGCGAGAATGCGATCGCCCTTCTGCAACCCGGCGCGTTCCGCGATACTGCCGGCCGTCACCTGCCCCACCACGGCGGGAATGTCGGGCCGATAGACGCGCAGGCCGATCTGCACCAGCAGATCGCCTTCGCTCTGATCGGTGGTGATCGAACTGAAATCGAGCGTGCGTCGTTCGAGCGTGTTGCCCGCAGTGAGGACATCGAGCGTCGCCGACTCGCGGTCGAACGCGAATTCGAGCAACAACCAGCGCACATCCTGCCAGCTCCGCACCGACTCGCCGTTGACGGCCTGCACGGTGTCGCCGTTCTGCACGCCCGCGGCCGCCGCAATCGAGTTCGCTGCCGGCGCGCCGGCAATCGGTTTCAGTTCCTGAACGCCGCCGATGAACAGCGCCGCATACAACGCAATGGCGAGCAGAAAATTGGCGACAGGACCGGCCGCCACAATGGCGAAACGTTTCCAGACGTTTTGTCGATTGAACGCGCGTGGCAGATCGGCGGTAGGGACCTGCCCTTCCCGTTCGTCGACCATTTTCACGTAGCCGCCCAGCGGAATCGCAGCGATGGCCCACTCGGTCTGATCGCGGCCGAGCTTGCGTGCGAATAGCGGCGAGCCGAAGCCGACTGAAAAACGCAGCACCTTGACGCCGCACCAGCGCGCCACCAGGTAGTGGCCGAATTCATGCACAACGATGAGGATGCCCAGTGCAACGACGAAGGACAGCACGGTGTGGAGCAGATTCATGCCGTTCCCACCAGCGATCGTGCGCGCACCAGCGCAGCCGCTTCAACGCGTGCGCGGCGATCGGCTGCGATGACTTCATCGAGCGTCTCGACGCGCTGCACCGGCAACCGTTCGAGCGTTGCTTCAATGACTGCAGTGATGTGCGGAAACGATAGCTTGCCGGCCAGAAAGGCTTCGACTGCCACTTCGTTCGCTGCATTGAAGATGGCCGCGGCGGTGCCGCCCGCGGCGAGGACTTCGTAGGACAGCGCCAGCGCACGAAAGCGCTGGAAATCCGGCTTCTCGAAATTCAGGGTGCCGATTTTTGCGAGATCGAGAAAACCGACCCCTGAATCGACGCGCTCGGGATACGCAAGCGCCTGCGCGATCGGCGTGCGCATATCGGGATGACCGAGTTGCGCAATGACCGAACCGTCGGCGTATTCCACCATCGAATGCACGACGCTCTGCGGATGAATCACGACTTCGATCTGCTTGCCCGGCGCGCCGAACAGCCAATGCGCTTCGACGACTTCGAGCGCCTTGTTCATCATGGTCGCCGAATCGACGGAGATCTTGCGCCCCATGCTCCAGATCGGATGCGCACAAGCCTGATCCGGCGTCACGTGAGCCAGCTCGGCTATGGGCCGGGTGCGAAAAGGGCCACCGCTGCCGGTGAGGAGAATGCGTCGCACGCCGCAATCATTCAAATGGCCCGGCGCGAGCGCCGGCAGACACTGGAAAATCGCGTTGTGTTCGCTGTCGATAGGAAGCAGCGTGGCTGCATTCGCATGCACCGCGGCCATGAAAATCGGCCCGGCCATCACCAGTGCTTCCTTGTTCGCCAGCAGGATTTTCTTGCCTGCGAACGCGGCCGCCAGTGTCGGCTTCAAGCCGGCCGCACCGACAATCGCGGCCATCACGCAATCGACGTCGGGATGCGTTGCCGCGTCCACCAGTCCCTGCTCGCCGCTCAGCACTTCAGTCTGAAGCGCCGCGGCTTTGAGTCGCGCGGCAAAACTGCGCGCGCTTTCGGCATCGGGCACCACGGCGACGGCCGGGTGGTGAATGCGGCAGGCCTCGAACAGCGCGTCGGTATTGCGATGCGCGGTCAGCGCATAGATTTTGAATCGATCCGGATGACGGGCCACGACATCGAGCGTGCTGCGACCGATCGAACCGGTCGCGCCCAGTACGGTAATACGTTGAACGGCGTTCATAGCGACACCATCAAGGCGGCAAGCGGCAGCACCGGCAACACCGCGTCGATGCGATCGAGCACGCCGCCATGGCCGGGCAGCAGGTTGCCGCTGTCCTTCACGCCCGCCTGCCGTTTAAGCACCGACTCGAACAGATCGCCGACGATCGCGATCGCAGTCAATACGACGATGCAAGCGAACATCCAAAACTTGCCGCCCGGCAGTTCATTCATACCTGCCGGCACGAACTGCGGCAGCAGCGTGATCCACAGCAGCGCGTAGATCGCGGTGGCGACAAAGGCACCATACACGCCTGCCCAGGTTTTGCCGGGGCTGATCGAGGGCGCCAACTTGCGTCCGCCGAAATGTCGGCCGCTGAAGTACGCCGCGATATCGGAAACCCATACCGTGCCAAGGAATAGCAGCAAAGTCACCGGATGCGTCTCGCGCAACTGCACCAGCGCGGAATAAGTCGTCAGCAACACCAGCGCGCCCACCAGTAGAAGCAACGCTGCCGGAGGTTTTTGCAAGCGCGCGCGCAGCCATAGCGGCGCACCGAGGAGCCAGAATACTCCCGCGATCGCATAGGCCGTGGAAACGGCCTCGGGATAATGCATATCAGTCAGCAAACCAGTCGCAAACGCCCACCAGAGGCCGCCAAGTGTGAGCAGCACACCAAATATCAGCCGCTGCGGCGCCGGGTAGCCGGCCAGTCCCGCCCACTCCAGAGCCGCGCCGAAAAGCAGCACGCAGCCGAACAGCGCCCAGCCGAGCGTCGGCAACAAGAACGCCGCGCCAAGCATCACGCCGATCAGGATGAGCGCTGTGAGAACGCGGTCGCGCATCACCGACTTGTCTCTAGCCTTCGTCAGGAAGCCAGCTTGCGCCGTGCATCGGGCAGCTCGACCACGCTGGCCGGCTCGCCGCTCGCCACGCGCGCCGCTTGCGCGACCTGTTCGCTGGTGCGCCCGAATCGCCGCTCGCGCTGTTGATAGGAAGCGATTGCCTTGTCGAGCGCGCGGGCATCGAAATCGGGCCACAGCATGTCGGTGAAATAAAATTCGCTATAAGCAAGTTGCCACAACAGGAAGTTGCTGATGCGCTGCTCGCCGCCGGTGCGGATGAACAGATCCGGTTCGGGCGCATAGCTCATCGCCAGATAGGGGGCGAGGTCCGCCTCGATATAATCGCCGGCGCGCTCGGGGTGCGCCTTGCACAGCGCGTTCATCGCCTGCAGCAGATCCCAGCGCCCGCCGTAGTTCGCCGCGATGGTCAAAGTGAGGCGGGCATTGTTTGCGGTAAGGGCTTCGGCGTCATGCGCGAGCTTGACGATCGTTTTGCCGAAAGGCTCGATATTGCCGATGACGCGCAGGCGGATGCCGTTCTCGTGCAACTTGGCGACTTCGTGCTCGAGCGCGGTGCGGAAGAGCTGCTTGAGCATCGACACTTCTTCCGCCGGGCGACGCCAGTTCTCCGAACTGAACGCGAATAGCGTCAGGTATTCGATGCCTCGTTCGACGCAGTGGCGCACCGCAGCGCGCACCGAATCGGCGCCCTTGCGATGGCCGGCGACGCGCGGCATGAAGCGCTGTTTCGCCCAGCGACCGTTGCCATCCATGATGATCGCAACGTGACGCGGGACGGTGCTGCTTTCGGGAATGCCGTTTGTCGAACTCGTGAACATGGTTCCTCGATTGCGCGAAATGACCTGGGACGATCGCAGCCGCGCCGTCGTGCGTGGCCGCCCGGCCTCAGACCTGCAGCAACTCCGCTTCTTTCTGCTGCAACAGCTTGTCGATTTCGGCGATATGGCGATCGGTCAGCTTTTGCACCTCGTCCTGCGCCCGACGCTCGTCGTCTTCCGAGATCGTCTTGGCTTTCAACTCGTCTTTGAGTTGCTGATTGCCGTCGCGCCGCAGATTGCGCACCGCAACCTTGGCGTTCTCGCCTTCCTGTTTGACGATCTTGATGAGATCGCGGCGACGTTCCTCGGTCAGCGCCGGCATCGGCACCCGGATCACGTCGCCCTGGGTGGCCGGATTGAGGCCCAGATCCGACTCGCGTATGGCCTTCTCCACCACCCCGACCATTTTCTTTTCCCACGGCTGAACCGCGATGGTGCGCGCATCCACCAGGGTCACGTTGGCGACCTGGTTGATCGGCATCATGCTGCCGTAGTAGTCGACATTGATGTGATCGAGCAACCCGGTGCTCGCGCGACCAGTGCGAATCTTGGCGAGGTCGACTTTGAGCGCCTCGATCGATTTCTGCATTTTCTGCTCGGTCGATTTCTTGATGCTAGCGGGATCCATCCTCTTATCCTCGAAATCTTCAGCCCTCGCGGACTTGGCCAACCAGTGGCGCACTGTCCTCAGACGTGCACCAGCGTACCTTCGTTTTCGCCCATGACGATGCGTTTCAGCGCGCCGGGCTTGTAAAGACTGAACACAGTGACCGGCAGCTTCTGATCGCGGCACAAAGCCAGCGCCGTCGCATCCATCACTTTCAGATCGCGCCCGATCGCTTCGTCGAACGTCACTTTATCGTAACGACGCGCGGTCGGATCCTTCATCGGGTCGGCGGTGTACACGCCATCCACCTTGGTCGCCTTCAGCACCATTTCCGCACCGATTTCGCTACCGCGCAAGGCGGCCGCCGTGTCGGTCGTAAAAAACGGATTGCCGGTGCCGGCGGCGAAAATCACGATCTTGCCTTCTTCCAGATAGCGAATTGCCTTCGGCCGGATATACGGCTCGACCACCTGTTCGATATTGATCGCGGACTGGACTCTTGCGTTCAATCCTTTTTGCCGCATGACATCGGCCAGGGCCAGCGCGTTCATCACGGTCGCGAGCATGCCCATGTAATCGGCGGTGGCGCGATCCATACCCGCTGCGCCAAGCGCGACGCCGCGGAAAATGTTGCCGCCGCCGATTACCGCGCCGATCTCGACGCCCAGTTCATGCACCGCGGCGATTTCCGCCACGATGTTTTCGACGATATTGCGGTTGATCCCGAAGGGGTCGTCCCCCATCAGGGCTTCGCCGCTCAACTTCAGCAGAATGCGCGTGTAGCGCGGCTCGGGCATGGCAGTCTCGTCGTCGTGTTGATTATTTCGTCAAGCCGGCCTGCGCCATCACTTCGGCGGCGAAGTCGGTGGTTTTCTTCTCGATCCCTTCACCGACGACGAAGAACTTGTAATTGCGCAGTTTCGCCTTGCGGCTTGCCAGCATCTTCTCGACGGTGACCTTGTCGTCCTTCACGAAAGGCTGACCGAGCAAAGTGATGTCGGCGAGGAACTTGTTGATTCCCCCTTCCACCATCTTGGCCGCGATTTCGGCCGGCTTGCCCGATTCGGCGGCACGCGCGGTGAGGACCTCACGTTCGTGCTGAATGACTTCCGGCGAAACCTGATCCTTCGACATGAATTGCGGCTTGGCGAAGGCGATGTGCATTGCCAGATCCTTACCCAATTCGTCGTCGCCCTCGAGTTCGACCAGCACGCCGATTTTCACGCCATGCAGATATTGAGCGAGTCTGGCGTCGGTCTGAATGCGCGCGAAACGACGAATGGTCATGTTCTCGCCGATCTTCTGCACCAGCGCCTGACGCTTCGCCTCAATGTTTTCTCCGCCCACGCTGAGCTTCGACAGCGCTTCAACGTCGGCCGGGTTTTCCTTCGCCACCACTTCGGCGAGCGCGCGGGAGAAGGCGAGGAAGTCGTCGTTCTTGGCGACGAAATCGGTTTCGCAGTTCACTTCGACCAGCGCAGCCAGTTTGGCATCGGGCGACATGAACGCGCCGATCACGCCCTCGGCCGCCACACGGCTGGCCGCCTTATGGGCTTTGGCGCCGCTCTTGATGCGCAACAGGTCTTCCGCTTTCTGGATATCGCCATCGGACTCGGAGAGCGCTTTCTTGCACTCCATCATGCCCAGACCGGTGATCTCGCGCAGCTCCTTCACCATCGCTGCGGTAACTTCAGCCATTCCGTACTCCTTTGTTTCACGCTCATGCCGCCCAATGCATCGCGGCATTTGCTTTACTCATCTCACAGCGCGCCGCGATGTGCGGCGCGCCGACAATCTTTGAAAAAAAGGGGCATTCACGCCCCTTTCGAATCCTGCGCAGCAAGCAAGCGCGCGGCCTGGCCGCTTAACCTTCCGCGCCTTCTTCGACCTCGACGAAATCATCGCTACCGGCTTCAACGATTTCCTGAATCGTCTGCGAGCGGCCTTCGAGTACCGCATCGGCCACGCCGCGGCAGTACAAACGAATGGCGCGGCTGGAGTCATCGTTGCCCGGAATGATGTGGGCAATACCCTCGGGCGAATGATTGCTATCGACCACCGCAACCACCGGAATGCCGAGCTTGCGCGCTTCTTCGACCGCGCCCTTCTGGTAGCCGACATCGATGATGAACAGTGCATCGGGCAACGCGTCGAGCGTCTTGATGCCGCCGATGCTGCGTTGGAGTTTTTCCAGTTCGCGCGAGAAAGTCAGTGCTTCTTTTTTCGACATGCGTTCGGCGCTGCCGTCCGCAATGGCCTGTTCCATTTCTTTCAAACGCTTGATCGACTGCTTCACCGTCTTGAAGTTGGTGAGCATGCCGCCGAGCCAGCGGTGATCGACGAAAGGCATGCTGCAGCGCGTTGCTTCTTCGTTGACGATTTCGCGCGCCGAGCGCTTGGTGCCGACGAACAGGATAGTGCCTTTGTTGGCTGCGAGCTGACGCACGTACTTCATCGCGTCGTTGTACATCACCAACGTCGTTTCCAGGTTGATGATGTGAATCTTGTTGCGGTGGCCGAAGATGTAGGGGGCCATCTTCGGGTTCCAGTAGCGGGTCTGGTGCCCGAAATGGACGCCCGCTTCCAGCATTTCACGCATGGTCGTAGACATGGATTGCTCCGTTTAGGGTTAATCACTGACGTCCTGCCCAACCGAACCCCGCCATGCGGAGCACCCTAAAGGGCGGACGCGAAATTCACTCGAACGCAGGAGCGCTCGAGTGGCCGCGGAGTATATCACGCAGCCCTGAACGACCCAAACAATAGCCTTGTCGAACAGCCTATTAACGGACCGTGTTCAACCGGCCGCCGAATTGCCTCGCCAGCGGCCATCACTTATTCTTCTGTGTTTTGCGGAAGGTCTGACCACCATGGCGGTAGCACTCAAAAGCGCGGAAGAAATCGAGGGAATGCGGGTTGCGGGACGCCTGGGAGCCGATGTACTCGACTTCATTACGCCTCATGTGCAGCCCGGCGTAACGACCGGCGAACTGGACCGCCTCTGCCACGAATACATGCGTGACGTGCAGGGCACCATCCCGGCCCCGCTCAACTACGCTCCGCCCGGCTATCCGCCCTATCCGAAGGCGATCTGCACCTCGGTCAACGACGTCGTGTGCCACGGCGTCCCTAACGATCAGGTGCTCAAGAACGGCGATATCGTCAACCTCGACATCACCGTTATCAAGGACGGCTTTCACGGCGATACCAGCCGCATGTTCTTCGCCGGCGAGCCGTCGATTCAGGCGCGCCGCCTATGCGACGTGACATTCGAATGCATGTGGATCGGCATCATGAAAGTTCGCCCGGGCGCTTTTCTGGGCGATATCGGCGCAGCCATTCAGCGCCACGCCGAAGGGCGCGGTTATAGCGTCGTGCGCGAATTCTGCGGACACGGCATCGGGCGCAAATTCCATGAGGAGCCGCAAGTACTGCATTACGGCCGCGCGGGCACCGGCCTGAAATTGCAGGCCGGCATGATTTTCACCATCGAACCGATGATCAACGCCGGCAAGGCCGCCATCCGCGAACTGAAAGGCAAGCGCGCCGACGGTTGGACCATCCTTACCCAGGATCGCAGCCTGTCGGCGCAATGGGAGCATACGGTGCTGGTCACCGACGATGGCTACGAAGTCCTCACCGTGTCGCCCGGCGCCCCTCCCATTCCGCAGAGTCTGCTGGCCGCCTGACAGATGGCCTCTGCCGCCGTCCCGCTGCCTGCTCAGGCAAACGATCTGCGACAGCAACTCGGCAATGGGCGAGCGGCATTGGCCGCAGCCTTTCAGGCAGATAACGACGCCAGCCGTTATCTGCGCGGACACCGCCATTTGGTCGACGCGCTATTGCGCGAGATGTGGCACGCGGCCCGGCTGCCGCGCAATCTTTCGCTTGTCGCCGTGGGCGGCTACGGACGCGGCGACCAATACCCGCACTCCGATGTTGACCTGCTCATCCTGCTGCCGGCTGCACCAAGCGCCGTGGTGGAACAGACCCTGGAACGTTTCATCGGGCGGCTGTGGGATCTGGGGCTTGAAATCGGCCACAGCGTCCGCACCGTCGAGCAGTGCGGTGAAGAAGCAGCCAAGGACATCACTGTCCGGACCGCCATGCTGGAGGCGCGCCTGGTCTGTGGCAGCCGCGTGCTCTACCGCGCGCTGCAGGATGCTTTTCGGCAACGCATGGATGCACAGGCCTTCTTCGCGGCCAAGCTATTCGAGCAGCAGCAGCGTCACGCCAAGTTTCACGATAGTCCGTACAGTCTTGAGCCAAACCTCAAGGAAGCGCCCGGGGGCCTGCGCGATCTGCAATCGATCCGCTGGATCACCCGTGCAGCCGGCCTGGGCAACGACTGGAACGATCTCGCTGCGCGTGATCTGATAACCCGCGGCGAAGCGCTGTGGCTCAGGAAACACGAGACCATGCTCAAGGGTCTGCGTATCCGCCTCCATCTGCTCGCGGGGCGACGCGAGGAGCGCGTGCTGTTCGACCATCAGGATGCACTCGCGCGGCAGTACGGCCACATCGATCGCAATGGCAAACGCGCCAGCGAAGCGTTCATGCAGCATTACTACCGCACGGCGAAGGCGATTACGCAGCTCAACACCATCCTGATCCAGAACCTGGAAGCGGCGCTGTTTTCCGACCGGGCAAGCGCGGTGGAAGCGATCAACGAACGCTTTCAGCGCCGGCGCGATCTGCTCGATGCACGCGATCCGGATCTGTTCGAGCGTGAACCGGATGCCGTTCTCGAAAGCTTCCTGCTGTTGCAGCGACACGCCGAACTGAAGGGCATGACCGCGCCGACATTGCGCGCGCTATGGCGAGCGCGTTTCATGATCGACGCGAAGTTCCGCCGCAACCCGGCCCATCGGGCGCAATTCCTAGCCATCCTGCAACAGCCGCGCGGCATCGTGCACGCGCTGCGGCGCATGAACCAGTACGGCATCCTGGGCCGTTATCTGCCCGCCTTCGGCAAAATCATCGGTCAGATGCAGCACGACCTGTTTCACGTCTACACGGTCGATCAGCACATCCTCATGGTGGTGCGCAATCTGCGCCGCTTCACGCTGTCGGACTACGCCCACGAATATCCGCTCTGCAGCCAACTCATGACCGAGTTCGAGCGCTACTGGCTGCTCTACGTCGCCGCGCTGTTTCACGATATCGCCAAAGGTCGCGGCGGCGATCATTCGCATCTCGGCAAGGTGGATGCCATGCATTTCTGCCGTGCGCATGGGCTCTGCGCCGAGGACAGCGACCTCGTGGTGTTCCTGGTCGAGCATCACCTCACCATGTCGAACGTGGCGCAGAAGCGCGATCTGTCCGACCCCGACGTGATCCGCGAATTCGCCTCGATCGTGCAAACCGAGCGGCGCCTCATCGCGCTCTACCTGCTGACTGTTGCCGACATCCGCGGCACCAGTCCTAAAGTCTGGAACGCCTGGAAAGGCAAACTGCTGGGCGATCTGTTTCGCGCCACCCGTCGTCTGCTGACGGGACAAAGCGAACCCTTCGATCAGGACGTGCAAACACGGCAGAACGAAGCGCTGCGACTGCTGCGCCTGTACGCCTTGCCGGACGAATACAGCGAACGCCTCTGGCAGCTCATGGATGTCTCGTATTTTCTGCGCAGCGACCCGCAGGACATCGCCTGGCAGACGCGCAACCTGCACTATCGCGTCAACACCGAACGGCCGGTGGTGAAGGCGCGCCTATCGCCTTTCGGCGAAGGCCTGCAGGTGTTCGTCTACAGCCCCGCGCAACGCGAGCTTTTCGCGCGCATCTGCGGCTACTTCGAGTCCATCAATTTCAACATTGCGGATGCGCGAATCCACACGACCCGTCACGGCTATGCGCTCGATAACTTCATCGTGCTGGGAACGAACGCCTCGCATCATTACCGCGATCTGGTCAACCTGATCGAATACGAACTGAGCGATCGTTTGGAGCGCCGGCAACCGCTCGGCCCGCCCGCGCGCGGTCGTGTTTCGCGTCAGTCGAAACATTTCCCCATTACGCCGGAAGTGCGCATCGAGCCTGACGACAAACAGGGTCGTCATCTACTGTCTGTCACCGCAGGCGACCGACCCGGGCTGCTGTATCAGATCGCACGCGTGCTCAGCGGCCATGAGATCACGCTGCATACGGCCAAGATCATCACCCTCGGCGAACGCGCGGAAGACGTATTCGTCATCAGCGGCGCGGCGCTCGACGATGAAAAAAAAGCGCGGCAACTGGAGCAGGAACTAGTGCAGGCGTTGCAGTAAGGCGGTCCCTCACTCGTCCTGCAGCGCCTCGCCGGGAAACAGCACGTCGGCAAAACCGAAGTTCGCCAGATCGTGAATGCGCATGGGATAGAGAATCCCATGCAAGTGGTCGACTTCGTGTTGCACCACGATGGCATGAAAGCCTTCCACGGTGCGATCGATCTTGTTGCCCTTCTCGTCGTAGCCCTCATAGCGCAGATGACGGAAACGCGGCACCAGTCCCCGCATGCCCGGCACGGAGAGGCAGCCTTCCCATGCTTCGACCATCTCGTCATTCACAGCGGTAAGCGTGGGATTGATCAACACGGTTTCCGGCACCGCCTCGATATCGGGTCGCCGATCGCTGGGCGTTACGCCGAAGATCGCTACCTGCAATCCCACACCGATCTGCGGTGCGGCCAGCCCCGCGCCGTCCAGATGCGCCATGGTGTCGCGCATGTCCTGCAGCAACGCATGCAACTCCGGCGTATCGAAGCGCTCGACCGGCTGCGCTTTCTGCAACAGCCGGGCATCACCCATTTTGAGGACTTCGCGAATCATGTCGGCTCCAGTGCTTATAAACCGAGAACCACTTCCTCGAGCACACGGCGTGCGCGCGCGACGGTTTGTTGCAGGGTCTTTTCGATATCGGCGAAATGGATGGCCTGCGCGCTGTCGCCCTTGCCTGCTGCGTGGTTCACCACTACGGCAATCGTTGCGTACTGAAGTTCCAGCTCGCGCGCCAGCACGGTCTCGGGCATGCCGGTCATGCCGACCATGTCCGCGCCATCCCTTTCATAGCGCCTGATTTCCGCGGCAGTTTCCAGACGTGGACCCGGCGTCGCCGCGTAAACGCCCCCGTCGACGATCGGCTCCTTGCAGGCGCGCGCCGCGCGCAGGATGCATTGCCGCAGCGACTCGGTGTAAGGCAAGGTGAAATCGACGTGCGTGACCGGCACGTCACCACCCTCGAAGTAAGTCGAAGAACGGCCCCAGGTGTAATCGATGATCTGATCCGGCACGGCCAGTGTGCCGGGACCAAGATCCGCGCGAATGCCGCCGACCGACGCGACCGACACCACCTGCTTGACGCCTTCCTGCTGCAGCGCCCACAGATTGGCGCGGTAGTTCACCTCGTGCGGCGGAATGGTGTGGCCGTAGCCGTGACGCGCGAGAAACACGACCTCGCGCCCCCGAATCTTGCCGAAGGTCAGTGCGCCGGACGGCTCGCCATAAGGCGTGCGCGCCGCCTTGCGGTGCGTGATGTCGAGATTGCTCAGCTTGGTGAGGCCGCTGCCGCCGATGATTGCCAACATGATGTGAGTTTCTTGACGCTTAACTTGGAATTGAAAGAATGCGCACGGCGTGCGCAAGATGAATCAGCGCTTGAAGTCATCCTTCAACGCATACACGGCCGGCAGGTTGCGCCACAGCCCCCAAGCGTCCAGGCCGCAGCCGAATACGAAACGATCGGGCACTTGCAGGCCGACGAAGTCCGGCACCAAAGGTTTGCCATGTCCGGTGAGCTTGTCGGCCAACACCGCGATATCGCACGATGCGGCGCCCATCGCCAGCACGCGTTGCTTGATCGCGGCCAGGGTCGGCCCTTGGTCGAGGATGTCGTCCAGCACCAGTACCGCACGTCCCTTGACGTGTGCCGGCGGTTCGACCTTCCAGTGGAGTTCCCGGCCGTCGATGCCGTCGCCATAACGCGAACA